>SLJN01000287.1 GCA_007135115.1 Balneolales bacterium | reverse complement strand
GGCGGAGGACGTATTGCAGAATGCCGCCGTGTTTGTAATAAGCGATTTCTATTTCGGAGTTGAGGTTGGCCGTCACCTCGAAATCGACGGTGCTGCCGTCTTCCTTGGTGGCGGTGACTTTCAGGGTTTTGTGGGGAGTCAGTCCTTCTTCGATTCCGGTGATATCGAAGGTTTCCCTACCGGTCAGGCCGAGGCTGCTGTAGCTTTCGCCGTTGTTGAACGTCAGCGGTAGCACGCCCATGCCGACCAGGTTACTGCGATGGATGCGCTCAAAGGATTCGGCAATCACGGCGCGGACACCGAGTAGTGTCGTCCCTTTGGCAGCCCAGTCACGGGATGAGCCGCTGCCGTACTCCTTGCCGGCCAGCACCACCAGCGGCGTATTTTCCTGCTGATATTTCATCGCCGCATCATATACCGGAATCTCTTCACCGGTGGGATGATAGAGCGTCCATCCGCCTTCTTTGCTCGCCAGCTTATTTTTCAACCGGACATTGCCGAATGTACCGCGGATCATCACCTCATGATTGCCGCGCCGGGCACCGAACGAGTTAAATTCGGATTTATCCACTCCCTCGCTGATCAGGTATTTACCGGCCGGCATATCCGCCGGTATGGCTCCCGCCGGTGAGATGTGATCGGTCGTGATGGAATCGCCTAACAGCAGCAGCGTACGGGCTGACTTGATATCCGACGGCTCACCCGGCTTTTCGGAAATATCCTGGAAGAACGGTGCTTCTTTGACGTAGGTGGAATCATCTTCCCACTTAAAGACCTCATCATCCGGGGCTTCGAGTTTAGCCCAGGCTTCGTCGCCTTCAAACAGGGACTCGTAATTACTTTTGAAATCTTCGGGGTTGACCACCTTTTCTATCATATTCCGGATTTCCTGTTGGCTTGGCCAGATATCTTTCAGGTAGACCGGTTTGTTGTCCGCATCATAGCCGAGAGGCTCTTTGTAGAGGTCCAGGTCAACCCGACCGGCCAGCGCATAAGCCACCACCAGCATGGGCGATGCCAGGAAATTCATCTTAACCATCGGATGAATCCGCGCTTCGAAATTCCGGTTGCCGGATAGCACGGAAGAAACTACCAGATCATTTTGTTCAACGGCGTCGGCGATATGGGGAGGCAGGCTTCCGCTGTTACCGATGCAGGTGGTGCAGCCGTAGCCGACCACGTAAAACCCAAGTTGCTCCAGATAGTTAAGCAGGTTCGACTTTTCGTAGTATTTCGTAACCACTTTGGAACCCGGTGCCAAAGTCGTTTTCACCCAGGGCTTGGTCTTCAGGCCTTTTTCCACCGCTTTTTTCGCTACCAGTCCGGCGCCGAGCATCACGCTTGGGTTAGACGTATTGGTGCAGCTGGTGATGGCGGCAATCACCAGTGAGCCGTCCCGCAGTTCGTACTCGGTATTGCCGACTTTCACCTGAGCGGTTTTCAATCCCTCTTTTGTTGCTGTGGCCGTTTCTTCCGGGCCGTCAATGATATCCTGCGGGATTTCGCTGGGCTTACCCACATGCTCCTGACCGTTACCGCCTTCATCCACCCAATCGCTGATATCCTCATCCACATCGTAATCGCGGTCATAGGTATCCCGCATGATTTTGATGAAAGAGTTTTTCACATTGTCGAGGGTGATTTTATCCTGCGGCCGGGTCGGACCGGATATCGCCGGCACCACATCATCGAGTTTGAGTGTGAGCTCTTTGGAGTAGGTGACCGTCTCGGCTTCCTCGCGCCAGAGCATATTGGCTTTGGTGTACTGCTCCACGCTTTTGATCTGATCCTCTTCCCTGGAAGTCAGCCGCATGTAGTTGAGCGTCTGATCGTCAATCGGGAAATAGGTGACCGTGCAGCCGAACTCGGGTGACATGTTGGAAATCGTGGCGCGATCCGGTACGGTGAGGTGGCGGAGTCCGTCGCCGAAAACCTCCACGAATTTGCCGACCACTCCATGACTGCGGAGCAGATGCGTAACCGCAAGAACCAGGTCGGTCGCGGTGGCCCCTTCAGGCAGATTGCCGGTCAGCCGAAGCCCGACGACTTCCGGATTCATCATATAAATAGGCTGACCCAGCATCGCCGCCTCGGCTTCAATTCCGCCGACACCCCAGCCAAGCACGCCGATACCGTTAACCATAGGCGTGTGGGAATCGGTGCCTACAAGCGTATCCGGGAAGATGTAGCCATCCCGTAGCGTAGCACCCGTGGCCAGATATTCCAGATTCACCTGATGGCAGATACCCAGGCCCGGCGGCAGCACACTGAAATCATCGAAGGCCTGCTGCGCCCATTTCAGCAGTGAGTAGCGCTCGCGGTTGAGCTGATACTCAAGGTCCACATTCTTGCGGTAGGAATCCGGAGTTCCGAAATATTCGGCCTGAACGGAGTGATCGATAATCAGGTCAACCGGAACCTGCGGGTTGATTTTGGAGGCGTCTTTGTTTTTGCGATCCACTTCTGAGCGGATGGAGGCAATATCCACCACCGACGGAACGCCGGTAAAATCCTGCATCAAAACGCGCGCCGGCTTATAGGGCACATCGCTTTGATCCGGCTGGGGCTTCCAGTTCAGCAGGGTATCAATATGATCTTTGGTGACGCCGAAATCATCATAATTGCGCAGCGCGTTCTCCAGCAAAACCCGGATAGAATAGGGCAGCTTGCTGATGTTGTAGCCCTGAACTTCAAGATCCTTCAGACTGTAATAGTGATGCTTTCCGTAAGGGGTATCCAGCTGCTTTTTAACTCCGAAAATATCCTGTTTCACGGCGACCTCCTTTTTTAATAGTTACAGTTTCCGGCCCATCTCGCTAACACGGTCAATGTATGAAAGAAGAATAAGGGTAACTGTAAATTCTGTATGGATTTAAAATGTCGATACCTGAATAACGACACAGCGGGAAGAGAGCGTTCACGAAGGGCGGCAATACAGTTGACAGATTGGATTTTCCCGCGCCATGCCCGCACCGACGAAGGAGTCGGGAAATTTCTCGGAAGCACACGGATTTGATGTGTTGAGTACAGGATAAGACAAAATCCGAAACGCAGTGGAAGATGGCCGGTTTGAGTTCGGAACTCTACTGTGAAATTTGTTAGTAAAACTACTTGAGTATGAATTAGGTCACACTTCATACAACGCCGGAACAACACCAGATCAACGCCAGGTCAAAGACAGAAATATCTGGTGTTGATATGGCGATAAACTGATGATGGTAAGGATTTTATAAGGGTGAGCCTACATCCTGTCCCTAACCTTTCACTATAGTGGTTAAAACAGGACGGATTCAATAGATAGGTCTGTTTATAAACTTCACTGTATCTGTGTCGAGGGAAGATTTAGGGGATCTGCTCGGGTTTATGACGAATGGTGTTAGCTGGTAAGTAATTTTATATTCGAGCTAAATATACCCAAACGGGTGTACTATAGATAAAATTTTGAACTTTTATACCATTTTGGGTATAATATTGGTCAAATTAAGTAAATTATACCCGAACAGGTATGACCAAAGAACTTATCCACTTTGTTAAATATAAACGCAAGCAAACCGGCATTACCCAAGCCGAAATGGCGGATATGGCAGGTGTCGGACTGCGTTTTGTCCGCGAGCTGGAGCAGGGCAAGCAATCCCTTCGTCTGGATAAAGTGAATCAGGTATTGAAACTTTTCGGACACAAGCTGGGCCCCATACCTATAGAGGACAGAGATGAGTTATAGAAAAGCTATCGTCAAAGTGAATGATCGACCCGCAGGCAGGATATCTTTTTTAGCCGCGGATTTTCGCGGATAGAACACGGATTTTATGTGGGGAAATTCTACAGTTTAGCCAAGGTACGTCCTGGCTTATTAGGTAATAATATTGAGCTTATAATTCGAATTAAACTTCTGTCGCCGGCCGTATGCGTCCCCGCATCGGCCCGCTATCACCGCGCGTCTGCGCGCAAACATTAGTCGCGGGGTACATTCCCACACTATCCCTTTGCTAATCTTTTTTGATTTCATTTTGCAGATCTCTACGCTACGATACTCCCAAAGGCATTGGCATATGCGCGTGGACGCGTGGTGATAGAAGGCCGGTTCGGGGACGAACTCGGCCGGCATTTAGAATTTTTAGCTGTTTTCTGTAACCTTATCTGCTGTACCTCCAATGTTGGAATTAAATATTTGAGATGATTCAGGTGGTGAGAAAAATAGTTGAGCTGCCACTGCATCCCTCCCAACTACTTCACATACACCGTCTTAATATTTACAAACTCCTTGATGCCATAATCCGAAAGCTCCCGGCCGTAGCCGCTTTTCTTGATGCCGCCAAAAGGAAGCCTTGGATCAGATTTCACAAAATCATTGACAAAGCAGCACCCGGCCTCAATGTGCTCGGCGGCGATGTGGCGTCCGCGGGAGATGTCTTCGGTGAAGACGGCTGAGCCGAGTCCGAATGGCGAGTCGTTGGCGATGCGGATAGCGTCATCTTCGTCTTTAGCGCGGATTACCGACGCCACCGGTCCGAAAAGCTCCTCCTCATATGCCGGCATCCCCGGTTTCACACCGGCAAGTACCGAGGACGGATACCACGCCCCTTTCCGGTCCGGCACATTGCAGCCGAGTACGGGTTCAGCCCCTTTGCTGATGCTTTTTTCCACCTGTTCATGGAGCTCATCGCGCAGATCTTCACGCGCCTGCGGGCCGAGCCGGGTATCTTCATCCATCGGATCCCCCATTTCCGTTTTTTTCATCTGTTCGGTAAATGCCTCTAAAAAATCATCATAAACACTACCCACAGCGATAAACCGCTTGGCGGCGATGCAGCTTTGGCCTGAGTTGATCAACCTGCTGGTGGCGCAGATTTCGGCGGCTTTGGGGATGTCGGCATCGTGCAGAATCAAGTATGGGTCACTGCCTCCGAGTTCGAGCACGGTTTTCTTCAATTCAGCTCCCGATTTTTCAGCAACCGCGCTGCCGGCGCGTTCACTTCCGGTAAGGGTAGCTGCTTTGACCATGTCGTGTTCCAGAATGCCGGCTACTTTTTTGCTGGAAATGATCAGGTTGCGAAACAGCGGCTCGGGAAACCCGGCATCGCGAAAAACTTCCTCAATGGCGTCGGCCGAGCCGGGCACATTGGCGGCGTGTTTCAGCAATCCGGCATTGCCGGCCATCAGTGCCGGTGCGGCGAATCGAAAAACCTGCCATTGCGGAAAATTCCACGGCATCACCGCCAGCACGGTGCCGAGCGGGTTGAAGGTGACAAAACTCTCGCTCGCTTCGGTATCGATGTTGCTTTCGGAGAGGAAGCGCTCGGCATGATCCGCGTAATACTCGCAAACCCAGGCGCATTTCTCAACTTCGCCTTTGCTTTGCGATATCGGTTTGCCCATTTCGAGGGTCATCAGCTCAGCGTATTGCTGCTTGCGCTCTCTCAGGATTTCTGCCGCCTTTTTCATGCGTTCGGAGCGGTACGAAAAAGGCGTGGTTTTCCACTGCAGGTGAGCTTCATGCGCCTGCTCAATCGCCTCCGTTACCTGTTTATCCGTATGTTCATCCCAGGTTTTGATTTTTTCGTTGTTGGCCGGGTTATACGTCGTAATACTCATAGGTCACTGCTCCCAATACGTTTTCAGTTTCTCCACCAATTCCTGATTTACCGAGGTGTCAATCGGTACTTCAATCAGGCATAATTCATTGTGATCCAATGCATTTTTTAGCGTGCTGTTAAAATCATCCCAGTTTTCGGGACGATACCCACGGATACCGAAACTCTCGGCGAATGCCGTAAAATCCGGGTTGCCGATTTCCGTGGAAACCGAGCGCTGCCGCGATTGGATCTGCTTCCAGCTTATCAGCCCGTAATCATTATCGTTAAAAACCAGCGTGACGAAACCGACGCCCAGCCGCCGGGCGGTCTCCAGTTCCTGGGCATTCATCAGAAACCCGCCATCGCCCATGGCGGCAATCACTTTACGATCCGGATCAATAAGTTTTGCTGCAATGGCACCGGGCAGGGAGATCCCCATACTCGCCAATCCGTTGCTGATGATGCACCCGTTCGGCTCATAGGTCGGATAGTTGCGGGCAATCCACATTTTGTGTGTTCCGACGTCGCTGAGCAGCAGCCCGTCATCCGGCAGGATATTGCGGATTTGAGTTAAAACCGAGGGTACGGTGAAAGGATCATTTTCATCGGGAGTATAACTGTCGAGATCTTCCCGGATGCGATCCCGAACCGGGGTGTACCAATCGTTGAAATTCAGATCATCATTGGAGAGCTGACGATTCAGCTCCCATAATGCTCCGGATATATCTCCCACCACTTCATTGACCGGATGGTAGTGCGTGTACACTTCTGACGGCGTAAAATCTATGTGGATGACCGGCTTATCACCCGTCGGATTCCAGTTTTTGGGAGGATATTCTGCTACATCATAGCCAACGGTGAGAATAAGGTCAGCCTGCTCGACTGCTTCCAGTACATAATCCTTAAAACCCAGGCCCATCGTATGCAGGGATTGATCTGCTTTGTCCGACACCGCGCCCTTTCCCATAAAGGTGGAAACCACCGGAATGTTAAGTCTTTTGACAAACCTGGTGAGATGTTTACTTGCCAGCTTACGGATGGCGCCGTTACCGGCAATAATCAGAGGCTTTTGCGCTTTTTTCAGCTGTTCGAGGGTAGCGTTAATCGCTTTGTAATCCGGGCCGGGACGGCGCACGCGGCGACGGTCAATCGTAGGGAGCGCCTTCATCTCCATGTCTGCAATATCCTCCGGCAGCTCTATATGGGTGGCTCCGGGCTTTTCGTATTCGGCTTCTTTGAAAGCTTTGCGGCAGATCTCGGTGACCACCTCGGGCGCTGTAATCGACCCGTTCCATTTGGTGATCGGGCGGAACATATTCATCACATCTAAAAGCTGATGGCTTTCGTGATGAAGCCGGTCCATACTACCCTGGGCAGTAATTGCCACGACCGGAGCTTTGTCGAGATTTGCATCGGCGATGCCGGTTACAAGGTTCGTAGCACCGGGGCCGAGCGTAGCCAGACACACTCCGGCACAACCGGTAAGCCGGCCCCAAACGTTGGCAATGAATGCCGCGCCCTGCTCATGCCGGCACGGGATAAACCGGATTGATGAATGTTCCAGTGCGAACAGCAGGGCTTCGTTTTCTTCACCCGGTACCCCGAAAATATACCGGACGCCCTCCGATTCCAGGCACTTAACGAACTGCTCGGCTGCATTCATGATGGGGTTTCAACCTGATTGAGCTGCTTTCGGATAGCCTGTAATTCGTCCTCATTCACCGTATGGCCCATACCTTCGTAAATACGTTTATCCACATCAGCATTCATCTTTTCAAAAACATCGGCTGTTTCATGAACCCGTTCAACGGGGATATGCGGATCGATGTCACTACATCCCAGAAAGATATGTGTTTCCTGCAGCGAACCTTTATAATCGCGTGGCGTTGCCGGAGGACCGATCAGTCCGCCGCTCAAGCCGAACACACCGGCGTATTTTCTTGGATGACGCGCCACATATTCGGTCGCCAGACACGCACCCTGTGAAAAGCCGAGCAGGTAGACCGAAGATGCATCAAAACCGTTTTCGCCGGCATAGTTGACCAGTTCATCAACGGCCCGCAGTCCTGAGGTGATACCGGGTTCGTTTTGATCCATAGGCGCCATGAAAGAGAGCGGATACCAGGTATGATTGGCTGCTTGCGGGGCAAGGTAGGCGATATCGTTTCTTCCGAACTCGTTGGTGAGCGTAAGAATATTTTCAGCTGAGTCGCCGCGGCCATGGACGACAATCATCACTGCTTTGGCAGAATTCAAATCGGCACCGGCACTTGCAATGGGTTGATTTTGATGGGGATTCGGTTCGGTGAACATATTAAACAAGGTTTTATGGTTTCGGTAAGTGGATGTGCATTAATTGGAAACACTTGTAGCCATAATAGCATTCAATAAAATTACGGATGGCTAACTTCATGTTTAATAACTTAAGCTTAGCGTATCCAAAGCGTTTGTAAAAATTTCCAAATTGTTCAGGTACTTGAGAGTTTTAAAGATCGACTTCATCAACCGCAATGATTAAAATTTTGTTGGATGAGTGCCTGTTCAAAAAATTGAAATACCGTTTTGATGAAATAGATCCGGATTTTAAAAAAGACTCTAATTAAACTCCCCCGGCAACAAATCCTCCTGAATCGCCACCATCTTATCGTACCATCCTTTTTGTGATCTCAAAGTTTCATGAGTTCCCAACTCCTCGATTCGGCCGTTGTTTAGAACCGCAATTTGATCAAAATGATCCATGCCAACCAACCGGTGGGTTATCCATAGAACCGTTTTATCCTGAGTCACTTCGCGGATCGTTTGAATAAGGGATTGTTCCGTGAGGGTATCCAGGTTGGCTGTGGGTTCGTCCAGCACCCAGATGTCCGAGTTTTTGAGAATCGCCCGAACCAGTGCCACGCGCTGACGTTCACCGCCACTCAAGTTTTTGCCGTGCTCACCGATTCGGGTATCCAGGCCGTGTGGCAGTTGTTGCAGAAATGATTCAAGTTGTGCTTGCTGAATGGCATTCAATAATTCATCATCACTCGCATCGGGGCGGGCGATGAGCAGATTGTTGCGAAGGGTATCGGTGAAAATGTAGGTGTGTTGATCCACGACGGACACCGACCGACGAACAAGCTCGGAAGACAATGAACTAATATCCTGCCCACCCATCCGAATGATTCCCTTTCGAGGCATATAAAATTTGAGCAACAAGTTAAGCAGGGTGCTTTTACCGCTGCCGGTAGGTCC
>SLJN01000085.1 GCA_007135115.1 Balneolales bacterium | reverse complement strand
TACCTTGAGTGGGATGAACGTTTAAATTCCAAACAGTCGAACCCTTTTGATAAGCTGTTTGATTTATTTCAGCAGCTTTTAATGATCAGCAGCGGTGATGTCAATCAAGCCCTTCGTTGGTTGACAGAGTTAGACAAGGAGTATCAACTCACCGATGATGAATATGGTGTGGCCGAGTTCATTGAGGACTTACAAGATAGGGGGTATGTTGAAGAAGACAATGAATCGCAAACCGTAATTTTGACCGCACGTACCGAACGTTCGCTTCGAACAAGGGCGCTGGAAGAACTCTTCAGGGGATTAAAACGCGGATCGGTAGGAGATCACAAAACACAACAATTGGGCAAAGGTCATGAAAGAGAGCCGGAAACACGGAGTTGGCAATTTGGCGACGAGCTGAGTCAATTGGATAATACCGGAACCCTGCTCAATGCTTTCCGCCATAGTTCATTAGATTCATTCTCCCTTGAAGAGGACGATTTGAGAGTTCATGAAACCGATCATTACACATCCAACGCTACGGTTTTGATGATCGACTTGAGTCACTCCATGGTTCTTTATGGCGAAGATCGAATCACACCGGCCAAACAAGTGGCAATGGCGCTTTCTGAGATGATCATGAACAAATATGCGAAAGACAGCTTAGACATCATCGCATTCGGTAATGAGGCATGGCAGGTTTCGGTGAAAGACCTGCCTTATTTAAACGTAGGCCCGTTTCACACCAACACCCTGGCCGGGCTGGAACTTGCACGCCACCTATTGATGCGTAAAAAGAATGCGAATAAACAGATTTTTATGATTACTGATGGCAAGCCATCAGCGATGTTCGAAAACGGAAGGCTATATAAAAACAGTTTCGGTCTCGATCGCAGAATCGTTAACCGGGTTTTGGATGAAGCTGTAAAATGCCGGCGTGATGACATCAACATCTCCACATTTATGATCGCCCGAGACCCGTACTTACAGAACTTTGTGCGGGAATTAAGCGAAGCCAATAAGGGCAAAGCTTATTTTGCATCTCTTGATAATCTGGGTGGCTACATTTTCGAAGATTATATCCGAAACCGTAAAAAGCGGATGTACTAAAGAAAAAAAGCACTCCAGTATTAGCTGAAGTGCTTTTTAATAGTCTACGTCCACCAAAAAAGTAACGTGGGTTAGTCTACATCCAGGCGACGCTTTACTTCCTGAGTAATGTCGTAATTTTGTTGGGCATCCTCAGAAGCGTACAGAATGATGAAATCACCGTTGTTGGTCATGGTATTCAAAACGTAAGTGAGCCCGCGCTCGCTTGCTACTTCGTCTATGGCATCCTGTATCTTATCTAAAAGCGGCTCAATGAGCTCCATTTGCCGTTCCTGATATTCCATCTGGAAGTTTTGCTGAAACTCCTGAAGTTCCATGTTCAGCTCAGAGAGTCGCTCTTCTTCCTCTTGCTGAGCTTGTTCGGAGATTACCCCCATCTTTTCCTGGTATTCCTGGACTTGCTGACGGAACTCATTTTCCTTCTGGGCAAACTCTTCACGTCGTTGTTCGGCAAAATTTTGTAGCCGCCGTTCAATGGCAGCCATATCCGGCATACTCATCATGATGGTTTGGGGATCCACATATCCGATGCGCATGTCATCGGAACTTTGAGCCTGAGCACTATTAGTAGTCGAAAACAGGCCAAGAGAGAGTATCAGTCCGGCAATTAATAAAGTTGTTTTCATCATCGGTCTATTAATTATTGTTTAACATTCTTTGAAGAACCTCGTCGGTCAATTCGTATTCGGCCCGACTTTCAGAGGAAGCATGAAGCACGATCATATCCCCCATACCCGTAGCCTCATTAATTACGTAATCCAGGTTCTTTTCCTCTGCTAATGCTTGAATGTGGGTGTTCATACGTTCGAGCAGTGGCTGTATAAGCTCCTGCCGACGTTGTTCAAATTGTTGTTCCATTTGCTGTTGCAGTTGCTGGAGTTGCTGCTCTTTTTGCTGCAAACGCTGTTGATATTGCTGATTTTGTGATTGAGACATATTCTCAGCACGCTCCTGATATTCGCCGAGGAGATTTTGATATTCGATCGCTTCTTCCTGGAACTCTTGTTCCTTTTCATCGAGAAAAGCGTCAAGCTCTCGTTCAACGTCGTCTTTTTCAGGTAGCTGCTCAAGAATCTCATCAGGATTCATAAAACCAACCTTCATTGATTGAGCACCGGCTGATCCCACAAGAGCTACCGTTAGTACAAATAGTATCAATGATGTAATACGCATAGGGTGTCTGTATTTTAAGTTATGTTCCGATAACCGGCAAGTATACGTTTATTGATGATAATTCGGAAATGGTCAAAAGTCGTCTTCATCAACCTGAATACCCATCTCAAGAAGTACCTCATTACTAACGTCTAACGACTGATTTGCATATAAAAATATATAATCCCCGGAACGGTCGAAGATATAGTCGTAATTGTTTCGTTCAGCTACCTCTAAAACAGCTTCAAGTATTTGCTGCTGAATGGGCTCCAGAAGCTCTTCTTGTTGTTGATAATATTCACCGTCGGGTCCGTAAATCGATTCAATAAACTGTTCTTTTTCCTCTACTTTTGCATCGATTTCTTGTTGGCGTTGTTCGCGGACTTCCGGTGTAAATAAAATCTCACGGGCTTCAAACTCGTCGCGTAACTCTTCGATTTCCCGTTCTTTTTCCCTGATTTCTTCTCTCCAACCCTCGGTTAAAGTTTCGAGGCGTTGTTCGACTCCTTCATATTCCGGCACATGTTCCAGAATGTATTCGGAATCAATATGTGCAAGATCCTGAGCCTGAACTGAAGATGCTGCAATTGCAACGATCCCCAGTAAGGCTGCAGAGAAGATATAATGCCGTTTAAGTATCATGAAGGTTTAGAATGGTGAACCGATGTTGAACAGGAACTCCCATTGCCCGGCTTCGACATTGGTTCCGGGAATGGAGTCAAAGCGGTAGCCGTAGCTGATGTCTATCAAACCGAGAATCGGCATGAACACCCGGGCACCCACACCTGCCGAACGCTTCATATCGAACGGCTGGAAGTTACCGAAGCCATCAAATGCATTACCGCCTTCAGCAAATACATACGGTATCAGCCGGATTTGCTCACTGTTTACGGCAGGATAACTCAACTCAGTGAAAATTTTGTTATACACTGTACCGCCAATTTGCTGCCCTTGATCAATTGGCGAGATGGTTCCTTCAAATCCACCCGGATAACCGCGCAATTCAATGTTGTCGCGTGTAAAGGTCTGCCGGTGCTGCATTTCGGTTCCACCGAGGTAGTAACGCTGGAACTGACTTTGATTTTGATCACCGAACCAACCCATATACCCGTATTCCATACCGAAGGAACTCACCAGTCTTTCAATGACGGTATTATGTTGCTGGAACTTGAATTCCGTTTTGTAGAACTGAGAGAATCCCGGCAGCGGCGGAGCAACTTCTGCTGAAAGCTCCACTTTTGAACCACTCGAAGGTGCAATAGGATTGTTCAGTGAATTACGCTCAACAGTTTCTTTATAAGAAAGGATATTTGCCTGCCCGCCAAAAATTTCTTCAAAGCCGGCTACATCAAAATATTGATACTGGAGTCTTGATACTCGCTGGAAGTGATCATCCGGCCATGTGAGGCGGCGTCCGTAATTTACGGATGCAGAGAGCTGTTCCTGCCGGCCTTGACCTCGTGCCATTTGCTGCTGTTGCATTCCACCGGGTTGACCGAATACTCCTCCGCCACCGCGGAACAGGCTGTAAGAGGTGCTGAACCCGAGTGAGTTCGGCCGACCTCTGAACCATGGCTCCTGAAAGCTGAAATTATAACTTTGATAACCACGTCCGGTCACCTGAGCTCCGACCGATACTCGTTGACCATCACCACTTGGAAGCGGATTCCAGGTGCTGGTATCCATCATATTCTGCACTGAGAAATTGTTGAAGTTGATCCGTGCAGAAAGTATTACACCAAGTCCGGAACCTCCGTATCCACCGGAAAGCTCGAAGTTATCAGTACTTTGGGACTCATCCAGATTGTAGAGGATATCTACGGTTTTTTCATCAAGATCCGGATCCATATCGGGTTCGATGTTCTCAGGTACGAAATAACCCAACTGAGAAAGCTCCCTTACAGAGCGCATAATTGCAGATCTGCTGTAATCGCGTCCCGGTACATTTCTCAACGTTCGGCGGACGACATCGTCATGGGTTTTGGTGTTGCCCTGAAAATCCACTCTGCGAATGGTGAAAATTTCATCTTCAACGATATCAAATTCCAGGTCAACTTCATTATCTCCGACCACACGGATGTTATCCCGAAGATCCAAATTCAGATAACCGACGTTATGATACATGCTGAAAACATCGGTCTCTTCCTCATTTTGATAAAGGTTACGCTGGAATTTGGTCATGTTCATCACCTCACCACTTTCCAGACCTAATGCCTGAGTAAGCTGTTCATCGGTGTAAACCGTATTGCCTTCCCATTCAATATCACCAACGGTGTACTGGTTACCTTCATCTATTTTAATGTTAACAGCAACGGCATTTCGTCCCTTACGCCGCTCGTAAACATATACCGAATCATCCATTACTCTGGCGTCGAGGTAACCGTTTTCGCCATAAAATGCGATCAGATTTCCTTTGGCTTCCTCGAACTCTTCTTCGGTAAAATACTGACGGGTCAATCGCCACCATGTATCCTGTTTTAAATCACCCAGTGCTCTTCTGAGTCGCCGATCCGAAAAGTTATCATTATCCTCAAATTCAATTCGGCCAATTTGGATTCGCTGACCGGTTTGAACATCAAATACCAGTTTCACCCGATTTCGCTCCTCATCAATCATTTCTTCGTCGATTTCCACCGAAATGTCGCGATGGCCCTTGTCGGCGAAATATCGTTCAATGGTTCGACGGGCTTGATTTTTAGAAGCCTCTGTTACAGCAAAACCGGTGGTAAGAGGGAGCTTATCCCGGAGATCGCGTCGTTCGGAGCGGCTGAGTCCTTTAAATTCATAAGAATCCAGACGCGGTTGTTCGGTGACCTGGATTTCCAGATAAACACCATCACCGACAACTTCGGACTTGACGATTTTGATATCCGAAAATAAACCGGTTTCGTGCAGACTTTTTATGGCTTCGGAGACCTGTGGGCCGGGAATGGTGATTTCCCCTCCCTCGGTAAGATCAGCCGTAGCCTTTACAAAATTTGCGGTACGATCATCGGTACCGACTACCGTAACCCCAAGGATGGAATAGGTTTCGGGACGATCCTGTTGCATCGCTCCTGGAGTGCCAACCCCACCCTGTTGTTGAGCATGAACGGAGTTAGGAGTTAAAACGCTGATGACAAATAAGAAGGCTGAAAGCCACCCTATTGTTTTTATGCTTCGAGACACGTGCATTAAAACTTGTGTGGTATTTTTATTTCTACGAAACAGTAACGAGTAAATGCGATATTAGCTTGTTTGTTTTTCGCGATCGTTACTATTTACTTGTTCCGACACTTTGCCGAAACGCCTTTCCCGCCCTTGGTAGCATTCAACGGCTTTGTATAACTCATCTCTGCGGAAATCCGGCCAGAACGTTTCGGTTATGTAAAACTCGGTATAAGCGAGTTGCCATAACAAAAAATTACTTATACGAAATTCTCCGCTGGTCCTGATGATCAAATCGGGATCGGGTTTGTCTGCGGTTACGAGATAGGAACTGATTAAATCGTCGGAAACTTCATCCGGGGACAGCTGCCCTTTGGAAACTTTTTCGGAAATTTTCCGAGTGGCCTGAGTAACATCCCACCGCCCGGAATAGCTGAGTGCAAGGCACAACTCAAGTCCTGTATTGGTCTTAGTTAATTTTATAGCCTCGGCTAACTGGTTTCTGCACTTGGTAGGAAATTTATCCAGTTGGCCGATGGCAGTGAGACGAATGTTGTTTTCATGAAGTTTCTGGGTTTCAGACCGGATGGTCTGTACCAGTAGCGACATCAACGCATTAACTTCGTGTTGCGGGCGAGTCCAGTTTTCGGTGGAAAACGCAAATAAGGTCAAATGACGGACACCGAGCTGTGCGCATACTTCCACGGTATCCCTAACAGAATCTACACCCGCTTGATGTCCCTTGACTCGTATCCCGCCTCGCGATTTCGCCCACCGGCCGTTGCCATCCATTATAACGGCGACATGGCCGGGTATTTCACCGGATAACTTCAGCTCCTGTTGCCGGAGCCGATCCTGTTCGGTCTGTTTAGTTCCGTTTAATGTGACGGTTTCCAAAGTAGATCTAATTTCATTTTTCAACCTGGAAATTTAGTGATAATCCTGCCCGATTATCAATCTTTTTGACTACGAATCGCAGCGCTAAGTGATATCATTTCTACAAGTGCTTCTGCAGCTTCTGCGCCTTTATTTCCGGCTTTAATTCCTGCCCGTTCCAAAGCCTGTTCTGTGGAATCAGTCGTTAAAACACCAAAAATTGCAGGTTTGTCAAATTCAACATTCAGTTGCTGAATACCGCTGTTAACAGCACCAGCAACATAATCAAAATGAGGGGTATCACCACGTATGACTACTCCCAGACAAATCACTCCTTCAACGGCAGTATGCTTTATCAATTGCCGGGCTGAATAAGGAATTTCATACGACCCCGGGCAGGTTACCGAAACTACCTGTTGTTCCGTTACGCCAAACTGTTTAAGCCGCTGAAGAGCCCCTTGCTCAAGGCGGTCAGTGATGAGGTCATTCCACCGGGCCTTTACAATGCCGACTTTTCCTTTTACTCCGTTTAGACTTCCCTCGATTCTCTTCATTTCTGAAATTATGTTAATTGGGCGTTGGTTGATTCCGAATGTACGGAAATAAATTCACAAAGATGATGAAAGTGTTGCATATCAACAGCTACCATACCAAGATTGTTATAATCCTTATTCAGATATCCATGAAAATCAGACCCGCCGGTAACCAGTAAATCATAATTGCGGGCATGATTGAAATATTTCATTTGCTGGGTGTAGTTATGGCTCGGATGTATGTATTCAAATCCATCAATACCCCAATCCATGAGCTTTTTGAGATCCTCATACAGATAATAGTTGGATGGATGAGCTAAAACGGCCACGCCACCCGCTTCATGTATTGCTTCAATTCCATCATCTGCAGCTACCAACTCGAAAGGCACATAAGCCGGTCCCCGGTTCCCGAGAAACCTGAAAAACACTTCGTTTTGGGTAGCGCAATAGCCCTTATTCATCAAAACCCTGGCTATATGAACCCGGCTGATGGGAGCATTCACTGCTTCTGCCCAGACCTCATCAAAGGTGATTTCCATCCCAAGTTTATTCAATTCATGAATCATGGCTTCCGCCCGAGTGCGGCGCTGACTCAATTGGCTACCGAACAGCTTATTGATATTGGGATTATCATCATCGAAGCCATATCCCAGAATATGACATTCACGCCCATTCATGAATGTAGAAAGCTCCACCCCATTGATAAACTCCAGGCCAAGTTCGCCGGCAAGCTCCCTGGCAGGCTTGAGACCTGTAATGGTATCATGATCGGTCAGTGAGACAGCCTTAAGGCCCGATTCGTGGGCGTGGCGGATAACATCAGACGGTTTGAGTTTACCATCGGAGGCTGTTGAATGAAGATGCAAATCAGCGAGCATTCGCTTCATTCAGCCTCCAGAAAATTTTGGTATAAGGTCAATTCCGTTAGATATTCGAGTGCTTCATTAATGACATTATCCGTTCGGATGGCGGCTTTCATCCTGCCATCTTCGCCATCGTATCGTGATATCAATTCCTCATGAAGACTTGCACGGATTTCATCTTCGTGCATGTCGAACTGGGTCTCCTGTTCTTCAGTAATCACCTCATTAAGGGCGGCCAATTCAGCAGAGGCCTGTTCCTTCATAGGATCATCAAGGTTGGATACAAATTCATCATAATACTCCTGCCCTCTTGTCTGAAAGGTAAATTCTTCATCGTCAAGAAAGGCTTTAAAGTCCTGGAAAATTTCATCTGTCAACTCGGAATAATCATCATTATCCGAATAGAACTGATTAGCAAAGAAAAAATATTTACTCTCCTGAAGCAAGGAGAGTTCCACCATGGACTCTTCCCGCTCTTCAGCTTCGACATCGGGTTCTATACCAATACTTTCATAAACTGTTCTTCCACCCTTAGTTTCAAACGGGGTGCGATCTTCATCATCGATATCGGCCTCTTCGCTGTCTTCTTCTCCGGCAAAATCGAGTGATTGAATCGATCGGCCGCTTGGAATGTAGTACTTAGAGGTTGTGATTTTTAAAGCCATATTATAGGAAAGCGGGCGCACAATTTGAACCAATCCTTTTCCAAAACTGCGTTCCCCGGCAACTATACCGCGATCCAGGTCTTGTATGGCACCGCTGACAATTTCTGATGCGCTCGCACTTCCGCTGTTTTGCAACACGATTAATGGCTCATCTTCAAAAGCAGGCGCCTGCGAGGATTCGTAGGAATCATTTTGATCGGACTCCCGCCCCTGCGTAGAAACAATCTCAATGCCTGGTTCAACAAACAAATCCACCATGTTGACGGCCTCAGTCAACAAACCTCCGGGGTTGTTTCTCAGATCCAGCATAATGCCGTCAAGGTCTCCATCATCTTTGAGCTCGTTGATCTCATCGCGCACTTCTTCCGCTGCATTCTGCGCAAACCGGTTCAGCACGACATAGGCGATTTTTTCATCTCCGTCATGCTCCAGTAAGCCACTGTAGCTTACGTTGGTTATCTCAATGGTTTCGCGGGTTAATTCAAATTCGATTTCCTGGTCCATCCCGTAGCGCTCAACCTTCAGCTCAACTTCAGAATCGGGTTCCCCGCGCAGCAAACCTTGCAAATCATCGGAGCTCATCCCATCGGTTGATATGCCATCGACTTCAACGATGATGTCACCGGCTCTGATTCCTTTACGATGAGCCGAATACCCTTCAATGGGAGCAATAACCACAAGCTTTCCATCACGGGCTCCAACTTCAAGACCTACCCCGGCGTATTGGCCGGTAGTCATTTCATCCATGCGCTGACTTTCGGCCTCATCTACCAGGACGGTGTAGGGATCCAGCGTTTCAAGCATGGCATTAATGCCATTTCGCATCAATCTTTCCGGGTCCACTTCTTCTACATAACTCTCTGAGACTTCCTCGTAAACTTCACTGAGAATGGTGAAATTCTTTTTGATGTAGAAGTACCTGTCGGAGGATGATACAAAGCCTATCAGAATTACTGCTGTAAGAGTGAACACAACAGTGGTAAACCAGAAACGGAAAGATCGTAACATACAAAAACTTATTTAATCAGATTAGTTCGGAACGCGCAGGGTTTGTCCCACATAAATCCTGGAAGAGCTCAGATTGTTGATGTTCATAAGTTCATCTACGGAAATATTAAAGCGATTCGCAATACTGGACAGATTATCATTGGAACGCACCGTATAAGTGCCCAACTCGCCTGAGTCTTCCATTGCAACGGATTGTGTTGCACCGGAGCTTGAAAGTTCCTGCTTTTCGGCAAAGCTCATGTCATCAATTTGGCGATAATGATCTGCACGTTCTTCTGGAACATACAGTGTTAAGGTCTGTCCGGGACGAATGGCATTTCCGATATTGTTCCAGGAGCGAATTCGCCAGGCTTGTGTATCGAACCATTCGGCAATATGTCCAACGGTATCGCCCTGTCGTACGGTATATTCAACTGCGGTGGTATTATCAGGCTGCCCGCCACCCGATGATGCCTGCTGTTGCGTTTGTTGGGTTGAACTTCGGGATTGCGCCGTACGAGCCGCCGAGGGCTCATCGCTCTGAATACCGGAAGCCGAGCTTTCCCGAACCGGTATTGCAATTTCCTGCCCCGGATGTATACTGTTGGTCAGCCCTTCATTGACTTGATGAATGTTGCGTACACTAGTCCCATATCGGTTGGCAATAGATCCCAGGCTTTCGCCGGAAGATACGGTATGAACAACCATATCACCCTGCCGGTCTTCATCAGGTATCTGCTCATAATTCTCTACAAATTTTTCTTTCGTGCCCACCGGAAGTTTAAGCGGATAGGGATCGGAACCGGGTGGTGTTGCCCACCGCAACAGTTCAGGATTATGTTCCCGGAGCTCTTGTGTTGTAATACCGGCTGCTTCTGCCAATTTACTTAAATCGATGGAACCTTCAACTTCAGCCACTTCATATTCGTAGGGTTCAACCTCCGTATCAATCTCAAAACCAAACTCTTCGGGGTTGGATGAAATCATTGTAGCGGCGATAAAACCTGGTACGTAACCTCTGGTCTCACGCGGCAGATAGGGGAAAATATCCCAATAGTCCTCTGAGCCGCCGGCCTGCCGAACCGCCCATCTCATTCGGCGCGTGCTCACATTGTAATTTGCCAGTGCCATGTGCCAATCCCCCCAGAATTCATGCAGGTCCCGAAGGTGGCGGGCAGCGGCACGGGTTGCCTTAACCGGATCGCGACGCTCATCAATCCACCAGTCTCTTTCAAGGCCGTATGTAGAACCGGTAGCATAAATAAACTGCCAGATACCTACCGCATGTGCGTGTGACTGAGCTGTGGACCGCAGACCGCTCTCAACCATTGCAAGGTGAACCAGTTCTTCAGGAACTCCTTCTTCTTCGAAGATTTCACGCATCATGGGAAAATAGCGGTGAGATCGCTCAAGCCATGACTGCATCACTTCCGGGCGGCGAATAGTCAGATACGCGATATGGTTGTTAACCTGCTGGTTGCGTATTAGCGGCACCTCGGAAGATTCGTATCTGAATTCTTCCGGCAAGGAAAATTGATCACCGGTAAACCATCCGTCTTCAGCCTCAAACATTTCCTGACGTACGGCGAAGATTTCACCGTAAGCTTCATTCAGAGGTTCATCTATACCATAAAACTCCTGATAGCCGGCCATCACCGAGCGATATAATTCGGTAAACTTGCGGTGACCCTGCACTTCCGGGGCATCTTCCATGATCGCCTGCAACTCTTTAAGTGCACCCACAATGTATTCTTCGGCTTCAACCAAATCGTCTTTGATTTGCGCACGCATCCCTTTGATGTGCAGCTCATAAGTATCGGCTATACGGGATTTAAGCTCGGGACTGATCTCCTGGGTCGATGGAACAGCAAACTCCGGGTCGCGCTCGGTAAGCTGATCGATGGGGTTATCAAAAGGAAGGATGACTTCCGGCATGGGTTTGGTTTCCAGTATAACTTCATCCTGAGCTTGAACCATGGAAGCTCCAAGGACGAGCAAAAAAAACGAGCCGGTAACGAATCTTCTCATAGGTAAATGTAACATCTGAATGGTTGAAACTTTCAGGGGTAACAGGTTATTAAACGGATCACAACTGTCATGCCATCCGGATAAAACCCAAGAATCTCCTGTTGAGAAAATTCTTCATTTATGATGGGCTTCCGGCCAGCCTGTAGGTGTGCCGTTTTACATGGTCATACTGCTATGATCTCAACTATTCGAACTCAATGAAGCTACCGGATCTAAACCCTTCGTCATAACTCAGAGTGACAAAAAGATGTAATGCTGAACCTGACGAAACATTTATTTCGGAATCAAACATCTCAGGGATACGGTCATTGAATCCGAGTCTCATGCTGCAAGATACGTAAATGACAGCCTTTGTGAAACGGAAAAAAAGGGTTCATCTTATTGATGCCCCTATGATCAATGTACCCTGCCAAGCTGATTTGAGGTCCATCCCTGCACAATCGGAATACGCCTTCCAGCGCCAAATGCTTTGGGACTTATGCGAATAACCGGAGGCGCCTGCTTGCGTTTATATTCACTGTAATCGACAAGTTTAATTATTTTTTTGACGGTTTCTGCCGGAAAGCCTTGCTCAATTATTTCTTCTGCTGAATTAAACTTCTCAAGATATTCGATTAGAATGGCGTCGAGCACATCGTACTCCGGTAAACTGTCAGAATCTTTCTGATCCGGCCTTAGTTCAGCACTTGGGGGTTTTTCAATGATGGCTTCGGGAATGACTTCACGTCCATAATATACCTCGTTGAACCAGCTACACAGTCTGTATACCTGTGTTTTATAGACATCTCCCAACAAGGAAAGTCCTCCGGCCATATCGCCGTATAAAGTGCAATAACCGACGGCAAGTTCGGATTTATTCCCGGTGTTCAGTAGCACCTGACCAAATTTGTTGGAACTTGCCATCAGATACATACCACGGATCCGGCTTTGAATGTTTTCTTCAGCCACCGAAAATTCCGTGCCTTCAAAAAGAGGCTGCATTACATCAAGTACATTCTCATAAACCTGCTTTACAGGTAACTCATAAAAGTTGATGCCCAGATTATCCGCCAGCTTGTGGGAATCTTCAATACTGCCGGATGATGAAAACTCCGAAGGCATCGTAATGCCGGTCACATTTTCAGCTCCTACAGTTTCAGCGGCAATAGCTGCCGTTAAGGCTGAATCTATCCCTCCGCTTAATCCGAGCAGGATTTTGTTTCCTAACCCGGTTTTGTTGAGATAATCCGCCAAACCGATTTTCAAAGCTTTAAAATCGCACTCTTCTTCACCCGGTATAGTTACTGCAGGATTACCTTTTTCGGATATGACTTCACCTTTGTCATCAACTTTCACATCTAACTGATCAGGTTCGAACAGGTTTGCCCGATGCACGACTTCTCCATAGGCATTCATAGCCATTGAGTCCCCATCAAAAACTATTTCGGTGTTTGCCCCACACTGATTGGCATAAAGTATAGGCAGCTCAAACTCTTTAGCATGATTATAGAGCATTTTGCGCCGGCTCTCTGGTTTATTGGCGGAATACGGAGATGCTGAGATGTTAATGATTACTTTCGCCCCGAGCTTTTTTAATTCAGCAACCGGGTTTATGGGGTAATGATGATAGTTGTATTCATTATGGTTGTTCCATATATCCTCACAAATGGTTATACCAAACGGAATTCCTTTGAATGTGACGGGCCGAAACTCAGAATTCGGTTCAAAGTAGCGCAGCTCATCAAATACATCATAGGTGGGTAGCAGCGACTTGTGTACACGCGTAATCTCAACACCATCTTGAGCAAGGATGGCACTGTTACATAAGCGCCGGCTCGAACCGGGTGCGGAACTCGTCAGGGTTCCAAACAACAGTGCGGTACTTCCGGTAGCTTGAATCAACCGTTTATTACTTTCTTCAACAGCACGGAGAAATGCCGGCTTTTCCAATAAATCCATCGCCGGATACCCGCAGGTGACTAACTCCGTCGTAATGAAAAGGTCGCTACCGGCCTTTTGAGCATCTGATAACTGCTCAAGTATTTGCTGCTCATTACCTCTGATATCCCCAACGGTGGGATTAAACTGCCCGATTCGAATATTCATTGCCATGTCGTTAATAAAGCGAGATTACGTGATATTAGGAAATTCATCATACCCAAAAACTGCTATTAAGATTAATCAGACGTTACAGTCCTGGAGAAAAAAAGAATGTGCATGTTCACATAATTTTAAGTTACTTACCGTAATGATGTTTCCGATTTCATATTATCGTTAATTATGGCTTTCGGCAATACCCTTGATGTTTCCGGTCCCACCGCCAAGGCGACTGATCTGCTGGATTTGATAACCATCCGCAGACTCCGTTATGATGAAACCGGGTTGCTCTTCCCGTTGAATCAGCAAATTTTCAATGAAAAACGATTGATTAACACGCTGGATCACCCCATTCTCATTCCTTTGGTGGCCGAGTATCAGGGAATGCCGGTCGGTTTTAAAATTGGTTATGGTCTGAGCCGGCGCGATTATTATTCAGCCAAAGGCGGTGTACTGAAAAGCTATCGCAGACATGGCATCGCACGTATTCTTCTTTACCGCATGATACTGGAAGCTGCCGAAGAGCAGTTCGAGCAGTTTGTCTACGACACCTTCCCTAACCGGTTTCCGGGTATGTATCACCTGGGATTGCGGGAAAAGTTTAAAATTGAATACCTAAAATGGAATGCCGTTTATGACGACTATCAGGTGCGTTTACGCAGAGCGATTACGCCACGCTAATACTTTCGCTGCCGCACTTTTACATCAGTGAATAGCGGAACCCAACGCTTAGAATTTGCCGGGTTTGCAGATCTTCATCTACGTCGTCATTATATCTTAAAGTGAATTCAAAATTAACGGAAACGTATTCATTAATATCTCCGCTCAACTCACTCACAAAGTTGAAATCGGTTCGACTTACCGGTTTGTCGAAACTTGAGAAGGTTTCAATATAGCCAGAGTAGGAAAAATCCCGGAAGATCGATCGGTTAAATGACAGCACCGTTGAAAATCCGGCTTCGTTACGGAATCGTTCGCCTTCGTCCAGGCCGTAACGCTCTGACAGATCAGTATCCCGGACAATTGTTTGCTGCATGGAAAATCCGGCCTCGGCCTGGAACCCTATATCATCGGGTGTGAATGAAATACCAAGGATTTCCGTAACATAAAGTGGTGCCAAAAATCGTGACCGAAGCTGTTCTTGCGCGCTGTCGAAACCTTTGTCGAACTGTGTATCCGCATTGACATTGAGTACAGCTCCCCATCGCTCATCTTCAAACTGTCGCCTGAATTGATTTCTCACACGAATTACATCATCGCTTTTTCGAAACTCTCCGCCATCTACTCTGGTTTGGCCGTAGCGCAATGTAATCCCGTGAGCGGAACCAAATTTATCAGCGGTATACCGTGCGTTAAAAGATGAGCCTCCTACGGCGTTAAAAGAGTCGCTACCACCTTGTGACCAGTTATCCGAGTACGATGCCTGGGATGCATTAACAGAGATGTTCCATCCTACTTCCCAATTGGATTCATCGACTTCATCAACCTCTACGGTATCTTCAAGAATGGGATCCTGTGCTTTAGCTGCGAAATTTAATACAAACACGAAAAAAAAGAATACTGAAACGGTTACCGCAAAGCTGCTTTTAGCCATAAGAAATATTTAATTTTTGTAATGTGTAATACTTATTTGCCGGTTGTAAGTCCGTCAGAATATGAACAGATGGTTTAACCCTGCCTCTGATACCGGACCATTTTTTCGAACGCAAAAGCTGTTGGATTTTCCGAAAAAACGCAGGGGTCGATGTAATTAGAAGCCCCGCTGTGAAGCTTATAGTAAATAGCTGTCCTTATCGAGGATACATCTCAAATGTTACCGAATACCAGAATCGTTCCGGTAAATTGACCATCAAAGATATCATTTTACAGATTCGGCGGGTAGAGCAAATTTTAATTGATACATTTTTTAATCCAGAATCGGATTACAATAAAAATCTTAATTCGCGAATACATACATGCAACCCCGGAACATGCCATACCACTGGATAAGGAAGGCCTCAAAGTTTGTCTGTAAAATTTAATCCGTGTGAAGTAGCTCAACCTTTTGGGGTTTACCGTCTTTGGTAAACCGGCATTCGACATGTTCCCCGAGTTTTGTAGGCGAGTACGACCCGATGTATTGAGCATATAAAGGGTATTGTCGATGACCTCTGTCGATAAGGGCGGCAAGCTTAATCATTCCCGGCGTACCACGTTCCAAAATGGTTCGAAAAGCCGTAAACATGGTTTTACCTGAAAAAATTACATCATCGATGACTATCAGGAAGCTATCATCTATGTGAACATCCCGGGAAAACTTTCCGGATTGATGTTTCACATCCAACCGAGTCCATTTAATAGAGGCAGAAATTTCGCGATCTAAAATATTGGCAAGAATTCCGGCCAGATAGCCGCCTCGCTCGTCAATTCCTACTAATACTATGGGATGCTCGTTGGTGTTGTCTTCGATAATTTGTCGGCTGAAACGATTCAGTGTTCTCAGCATGTGTTGGGCTGACATTAACTGAATCGGAGTGTTTGATTCACTCATCTACTGAAACATTCTTTTGATACTTCCCCAGGTTCGGCGAACTCCGGACGAGGTATAATGTACATCAGTTTGACCGACCACGTCAACATTCCCGTTATTCATACGAGCTTTTAGTTTATAAACAACCTGCTCGCCTTTGGTTTGGGATTTAAAAACCGAACGATCCAGATACTCATACTCTACTCTCCCCATTGACGGCTGCGGATCTTTGGTATCTACAAACCGAAATTCTGAATCCTGAGGCATTTTACGATGCAATTCATATTCGTCAATATCTCCCTCATTCTCAGCCGCCCACACCACAAGAATTTCATTGTCTTCGGATACCTTTGCATCAAAATCGGAAATAGTAATATTATTTCCGGTGAACGCCAGCATAGCCGGGATGAAAAACAAAATGGCAATATGGAACTTTGAAAATTTAATAAGCCGGCTCGGTATTTCCGGTTTAGGTTTTAGAAACATTTCAACTCAACTTACCATGTGAGCATTTAAATGTACGAATTTTTGTAAAATAAATTAAAACCTGAATTTAAAATTACTGCCACGGAATGTATAAGAAACATATCTAATCATGCATTCCGCAGGTATTCAGCTTTTAAGGGTTTCTTTACTGATCTGATGAAAACGATCTATCAGGGTTTATTTCTTTTCGTTAAAATCTCCCTATTAAACGAAACTTTAATCCGCATAGGATCAGATCCTTTCTTCACCTCATACACATTCCGTACAGCGCATACCTATTTCCACCCCGATTGTTTACAAATAATCATATTGGTCTTTTTGGGAAATTTTAACATATTTTGCACATATCTCTCGAATTACGTATCCTATATCTTAAGCAGTGGCAATTTAATTTTTTACCCAATGTCTGGTAACGATCCCTCGGGGATTTTTGACAATTAAACTTTCGACCCAAACGAAAATTTATTCATCCGCCATGAGAGAGTCATTGTTACAATACATCTGGCAGCATTTAATCCTGGATACCCGCTCCCTTACAACCGGTTGCGGCAAATCTGTTAGCATTGAATTTCAAGGGGAACTCAATATTGGAGATGGCCCCGACTTTCGGCGGGCCCGCATCCGGATAGACGATGTTTGGTTTTACGGAGATGTTGAATTACATATCGACTCCAAAGACTGGTATACCCACCGCCATCACGAAGATAGTGGTTACAACAGCGTCATTTTACATGTAGTCGCCGACTTTTCGGCAGCGCCGGTACAACGCCGGGATCAGACGTATGTACCTACACTAAATATCAAACCGGCGCTGAGCGAATCTGCCAGCCGGGTTATTTTTCGCAGCCAAAACGAACATCGCCTGCCTTGTGAGGCTCAAATAACCTACTTAAACCCCGATGTCATCGCAGAGCAATTTGAACAAGCCCGCCGGGATTATTTTGATTACCGGGTAAACCAGTTGATGGAGTTTTACGACCGCGACCTGCCGCCCTATCAATCCTGGCAAAAGCTGATGGCTTTGGCTCTCTGCGACGGGTTGGGATACAGTCAAAACCGAGTTCCCATGGTAGAGTTTGGCCGAAGATTACTGCAAACTACTTCCGAAAACGCTGAATTCCGAAATAATCTTTCAGAAGCAGAGCTCAATGACCTCGCTGATTTGAATACGCATTCTTCTGATAAGATCCGATGGAACTTCAGTTCCGCGCGGCCGGCCAATCATCCTCAAAAAAGAATTCAACAGGCGTATCAATTAATCAGAAATTTATTCAACCTCGCCAGAAACGATTTTCTAAACCGGTCGCTAACCGACATCTGGACCGGCATCGTACATGCATGCCCGAACCCACCGGGGCAGCAACGCGAAAAGCAGCTATTTCAATCAGTATGGCTGCCCGGTATTTATCTAATGGGAACCCTTTGTGCAAGCCAAAAACTTAAGGATGCAAGCTATCAACTGTGGCAACATCAAAAGGGAGGCGTTCCGGAATCCATACTGAAAACCTTTACCGGCTGCGGGACAATCCCCAAAAAACTCATTAATCATCCCGGAGCAACATACCAATTTAAATACATGTGCCGCTCGCACAAATGCAGCAATTGCGGGATCATGAAAAACTTAATAAACTCTTGACAAGTTTACCGGCAATATTTTATATTTGGGTTCTGTAATTGAGTTGAATTGCCCGGTCGTCTAAAGGCAGGACAGCTGGTTTTGGTCCAGTCAGTGGGGGTTCGAATCCTCCCCGGGCAACTATTGAAAAGGATGACCTTAGCGGCCATCCTTTTTTATTATGAACTCCAAACGTAAGTAGTCATCATTCACCTGGACAGGCCGCTCGCCATCTTTGCAGGTCGTAGCAATCAGGCATTAGCGAGGGCTATTGCTGAAGACTACGGCACGACCCTTGGTGATGTAACCATCAAGGCTTTTTCGGATGGTGAGTTATACGTAAAGTATCAGCAAAGCATCAGAGGAGCGGATGTATTCATTGTTCAGTCTACTCCTCCTCCTGCTGAAAACATACTTGAACTTCTGATGCTTATCGACGCGGCGAAACGGGCTTCTGCCAACAGGATCACCGCCGTTATTCCTTATTTCGGATATGCCCGCCAGGATCGAAAAGATCAACCGCGGGTATCGATTGCATCGAAATTGATGGCAAACCTACTTACTGATACAGGTGCTGACCGGGTCCTGACGATGGATCTGCATGCACCGCAAATTCAGGGCTTTTTTGATATCCCTCTGGATCATTTATACGCGAGTTCGATATTTGTCGATTATTTTCGACAAAATCCGCTTGAGGACCTCGTCGTGGTTGCACCCGACGTTGGCTCTTTGAAAATGGCACGTTCGTATTCCAAACGGTTGAACGCCGGTCTGGCTTTCGTTGATAAACGCCGGCCGAATCAGAACGTTGCCGAAGTCATGAACATCATCGGGGAAGTCAAAGACAAAAATATCCTGCTTGTCGATGACCTCATTGATACTGCCGGAACAATTACCAATGCAGCCTCCGCGCTCAAAGATCGCGGCGCCAAAAAGGTGATGGCAGCCAGTACACATCCGATTTTATCGGGTCCGGCATACCAGCGGCTGGAAGACTCTCCGATTGATTATTTCCTTGTTTCCGATACCGTACCACTGAAAAAACCCTCTGATAAAATCAAGGTTCTCAGTGTTGCCGGGTTATTTGCCGAATCAATCCGGCGAATTTATACGGATGACTCCATTAGTACGCTTTTTGACGATTAACATCATAACTTGACGCCTGTCATGGAAAAACCAAATATTGTAGAAATTAGCACCAATGAGCGGCAGGCCGGTAAACGAGCTGTCCATAAACTGCGCGCAGAAAAGCAGGTGCCGGCCGTAATTTACGGTCCAAAAGTAAAAGAAAACATCAACGTAAGTCTTACAGAAGTAGACGTTGAAAAATTGTTGAGCCGCTCCACCACTCAGATTGTTAAGCTGGATGTGGAAGGTAAAGGCACCTATGATGTGCTTCTGAAAAGAGTGGATTTTGCTAAAATCTCAGATCGGCCCATCCACGTAGACCTGTACGCACTCGATGATGACTCTCCGGTTATCATTACCGTACCGATTCGTCTCAAAGGTACTCCCCGCGGTGTTACAGAAGGCGGTGGTCGTATGTATCAGCCGCTTCGTAAAATCCGGATTCAGTGCTATCCTGAGAAACTTCCAGCGGAGTTTACTTTGGATGTGGGCAACCTGAAAATCGGCGAATCCCTCAATGTTGAAGACTTGGTTATGGAAGGAATCACACCGCTTAGGGAACTCTTCCGAACGGTAGTGACTATCCGGCCTCCGAAAGGCTCCGTTGCCGAACAGCTTGGTATGGATGAAGAAGAACTTGAAGAAGGTGAAGAGGCAGCTGAAGGCGAAGAAGGTGCTGAAGCTACTGAAGGTTCCGAAGAAGGCGGCGAAGAAGCTGCTGAAGAATCTGAATCCTGAACCTGATTCGCTTCAATTTAAAAAACCGGAAAAGGTCTTCTTTTCCGGTTTTTTTATGTCCGGTTTTCCGAAATTGAAAACCTCGACTTGGTCTCTAATCTGAATATTTATGGCGCTCATCGTCGGTCTTGGAAATACCCGCCCCGAATACGAAGGCACCCGGCACAACATTGGTATTGAAATCGCTCGTGCCGTAGCAACTCATCTGTCTGCCGAATGGGAAGAAGGTAACGGCCCCTTTCTGTTTGCACGTGCACGCCACAAAGGCCAAAACGTGATGTTGATGATTCCCACAACGCTTATGAACCGAAGCGGTCAGGCTGTACTGCGAGCCTCGCGATTATACGATGTTCTGCCTTCGGAAATTCTGGTATGCACCGATGATGTTTCTTTGGATACCGGTATTATCCGAATGCGGGCCAAAGGCGGCGACGGCGGTCACAACGGTTTGGCTGATATCATCGAAAAGCTCGAAACCAATAAATTTCCACGTCTCAGATTCGGCGTTGGCAGTGACTACCCCAAAGGAAAACAGGCTGAATATGTGCTTTCAACCTTTAATTCCGATGAAAACGCTACAGTCGAAGAATCTGTTAAGCGAGCCAGTGACGCCTGCCTTTGCTTTGTGCGTGAGGGAATTCACCAGGCCATGAATCGTTATAACGGCTAAACTTTACACTGCGACTATGGACATATTCAAGCTCATTTTTCACCACGATATTGTTTTTGACGACCACTCCGGCCGGGAAGACACCCATAAGCAAAAAGAGGTTTCAACGACGCTTGAGCAGTTCATGAAACCCATGCCAACCTATGTAAAGTACTATTTTAGCGGAACACGACTTACCGATACACCGCAATTCGGATTAAGCACACTTAACGACTATCAGCAGATTCTTGAATCGCTCGGAACAGTTTTCAAAAACCAGTCTTTATGGGGGCCGGAAGGAAAAATTGAAAACGGTTTGGCTGAGCGGCTTCAAAAGGCAAGTGCCCATGAGGCGTTTCTAATAGGCAATGGTGGTGATGAATATGACCACGAGCAGCTTCAACTAACCGAACAAACAGGGATTCGCGAAAAACTTCAAACGATTGTCCCCTTACTGGACAAGGGTATCCTGTTCCTGGCAACTGAAAAAGCACATCATGGCATCGACCTGCATCTTTTTGCCAGAGACAACTTTTATGAAAGTTTTTTCAATACGTTCAAACCTCTTACACAAAGTCCGGACTTACGTTATTTCAGCATAAACGGAAAACGAGTGGGTTCCGAGAAAAGCTTTTATTTTGAAACCTGGACGTTAAACCGCCCGCCACACGGCTTTGAAGAAGTTACACCCGAGGCAGTTTTAAGATAACTTCAGGCTGATAATACCCTCTGCCAGCACTTCACGACACCGCTTCTTCCAATCTTACGGAAATGTTGTGCCGTGCCATCTCTGTTTTGAGGTCTTGGATTTCAATTTCCCGGAAGTGGAAAATGCTGGCTGCTAAAACCGCATCGGCTTTGCCTTCTTTTACCGCATCAACACAGTGTTGCTTGTTCCCGGCCCCGCCGCTTGCAATCAACGGTATGGATACGGCTGAAGAAACCCGGCTGAGCAATTCATTATCAAAACCGTTTTTGGTGCCGTCAGCATCCATGGAGGTAAGCATGATTTCACCGGCACCGCGCCGTTCAACTTCCCGACACCATTCGATGGCATCCATTCCCGTATCTTTGGTTCCGGCATGGGTGAAAACATTCCAATGATCTCCTGTCCGGCGGGCATCGATTGCTGCAACGATACATTGTGAGCCAAACCTTGCAGCAGCCCTGCTGATTAAGTCGGGATCCCGGACAATACTGCTGTTTAAGGACACTTTATCCGCCCCCGCTTTCAACAAATCCGAAATTTCATCCACTTCTTTAATTCCGCCCCCTACCGTAAACGGTATACTGATGGTCCGGGCGATACGATCTACAAGCTCGATGAGCGTCTTTCGCTTTTGGTTGGTAGCCGTGATGTCTAAAAATACCAATTCATCAGCCCCTTCCCTGGAATATCTGGCAGCCAGTTCCACCGGATCTCCCGCATCTCTTAATCCTACAAAATTGACACCTTTTACAGTGCGGCCATCTTTTATATCAAGACAGGGAATAATGCGTATTGCGAGCATGTGATCGAAGTTTTATAGATATCTTTTGAGTTTCTGCGTGTCGGCATTCCACAAGTCAACCAAACAAAGGCAACGCAACATGATTATTAATTTTTCTTAATCATCGCGAATGAATTCCGCTCACTTATGTTACCGTACTACAATTTGAAATGGATGTAATCCGGCTGACTCATTCCTTTACGCTTTAGTCTTCCGGATTGTTGCCAAACATATTGCTACCGCAAAATAAACATTAATGCAATTCTTATATGAGTAACGAAGACGTAAAACAGGAGTTGGAATCTTTACGAAAAGAGGTTCAGGAACTTCGCAAATATAAAGACGCCTGGGAGAAAAACTATCCTGGTATTACCGTGGATTCCGTCATGAATCTCGAACAGCAATTATTTGAGCTTTATCGCCAGTTTGATGAAAACGATGGAGATAAAAGCCTAATCACAGATTATGAACAAAAACTGAAGTCCGGTACCGATCAGTAATAATTCACCTTAACCAATAGTAAATTTATTATGGCTTTTGCACCAACTCAACCATTTGTGGACGATCAAGTTTTTACCAAACTGGGCACACTTACCCAATCACAAGCTGACGACTACAATTTTGGAATCGTAAAACTTGACGATGAAGGAATCATTCAGATCTACAATCAGTACTGTGTAGATCATTTTGGAGGGTTTCGTAAAGAAGACGCTGTAGGCAAAAACTATTTTACCCAAGTAGCCCCATGCTCCAACAACTTTCTGTTTTCAGGGCGCTTCAAACGAGGTGTAGCCGGTAACGATCTCGATTTTGAGTTTGATTACTGCTTCACTTATAAAATCTCTCCAACTAATGTAAAAGTGAGACTTTACAGGGACAATCAAAGCCAGACCAACTGGATATTTCTAACCAAAGTCTGATTTATCAGACGCAATCGGAGCTTTCATGCCGGAACTGGCTAAACAAGTCATGGATTACCTGGATGGGGATCAACTCAGACAGGAGATAAAGAAAATTGTTGATCAAATTGATACCACCATAGAAAACAAAGCTCAGATAACAAAATACTCTGACGCTGTTATTGCAGACCTGTACAAAACGGCTGTGGAGCATGCAACTTTTGTAGAGCATGAATCACTTTCTGAAAATGAGCTCGATGAGATGCAGGAGCAATTCAAACAGCAGCTTGGTTATTGGTGGATTGAATTACAGAGCGAGTGGATTCGCTACAATAATTTGATGAATTACAAGATCGCCATCAAGAATGAAGTTGACCCCATCCTTCAAGCCAAAGGTTCTATTTGCTCGGTTTTTTTAGGACCGATAGCTGGTTTTCTGAATAGGGATTACCTCGACAATAACATGGATTATCTGAAGGGATTGATCGAACGATGCCAATATGAGGGAACCTTTCCGGAACCTCCTTCAGGAAAATCATAAACCATGGAAACCCTTAGCCAACCACCAACCTACAGAGTAATCAAAGGGGATTCACCCGAATCCGAAATCGTCTCGACGGTTTTGGGTTCGGGTGATCACGCCCTCGTACTACCACCTCGATTTCTCTCCGAAGAGCTGGATATCGAGTCGCCGGAACACTACCAGTCCGTCAATATCGGACTATTATCAAGCGGATCAACCGGACATCCCCGCTGTATCTGGAATACGCTGGGTAATCTAAAAGAGAATGCCTCCATTACCTCACAGGTTTTAAATGTTGATCAAACCTCCAGGGTTCTTATCCTCGCAGGTCCCTGGCACGTAGCGGGCTTAAGCTGGGCTCTCATGGCTGAACAAGTAAATGCGGAATATATCATTAAAGCTCCTGCCGTAGGTGAAACAGAGTCCTGGCTGCGTTTGATTAATGATTTCTCTCCAACCCACCTGCTCACGGTTCCCAATATATTGAGAAATCTCTCGGAACACGAAAACTGGTATGTACCTGAAATTGTTTTCGGCGGAGATCATCTCAATGACGACTCGTATGAAATTATCCGGAAACGTTCGGATGCCTTAACTCACGCTTACGGTCAAACCGAAGCCGGAGGGTTACTGGCTTCCGTGCGATTTTCTAATGAAGAGCAACTTCTGCCCTCTCAAAAAATTTGCGTTGGCACAGCCGCACCATCGATGTATCTTTCCTGTATAGGCAGCCCCGGCGCACCGGCTGAAGTCAAAGCATGGTCCCCGACATCGGTATACAATGGCTACTATCAAACCGGCGACCTGGGCTATCTGGATGATGAGCATCGGCTGTTAATTACCGGACGCAGTGGCAAAGCCAAAGGTAATTGCAATATGTTAACTTCCGTCACTTCAATAATGCATAAGTGAATTCAACTTTATCTGCCTCCGATCAACTTAGCCTTTCCAACTTATCAGCTGCAGCTACCCGGCGCCTCACCTTAACCTCAAACCAAGAGACGGATCTCATACTTGATCAAAATCACCGGTTTGTGATTGAGCACATTCAATCAGGTGAGAATGTTTATGGCATAAACACAGGTTTTGGCCCACTTGTGGACAAGCACCTTGCCGCTGATGAAGCGGTAGAATTACAGGAAAATCTACTCCAACAGCTGAACTGTCATACGGGCCGATACCTTTCTGCTGAAGTCTCCAGAGCCGTCATAACTCTGCGAGCCCGTGCATTGGCTCAAGGGGTCAGCGGTGTGCGCAGTGATGTTCTGAAAGCTCTGATAACCTGGCAGCAGTCCGAAATACAGCCGGCGTTGCAATCACAGGGATCTGTCGGTGCCAGCGGGGATCTCGTGCCACTTGCCCGCCTGGCCCGGGTGCTATCCGGTCGTGATGAAATCGTAGACTCTTCCGGAACCATTCGATCCAACTCAACCTCAGTTTTGGCTGATTATAACTTACCTCACTGGTCACCCGCCCCAAAAGAGGCACTTGCGCTGGTTAACGGTACATCATACTCAGCTGCACTGACCTCGCTGAGCTGTGTTCAGCTGAAGGATTGGCTGAAGCATCACATTCTACCACAAGCGGCAACTTTCATGACGGTCATGAAGGAACCGGTTCAGCACCTAAGCCCACACATTTATCGTTATAAAAATCACGCATCGGCTGTAGAAACTGCAAATTCACTGCGTAACTGGCTTAACCTTAGTAATCCCGAAACCGAGGAAGGTGTGCATCAGCCGCCCTACTCTTCACGATCGATGGTGATTTGGCTGGGCGGAATAAATGAGCTGATTCAACAGGCGGAATCCCTTTTAGAAACAGAGATTAATTCCGTTGATGACAACCCCTTAATCCTGCACGAAGAAGAGCTATTTCTGCACGGGGCCAACTTTCAGGGAAGTTATGCCGCTATGGCCGCAGATCATCTGTCTAATGCTCTGACCAGGCTTGTCATCATCATCGAAAGATGGGTCAACAGATTATTACACCCCGATCATAACGGTGATCTCCCGGCTTTTTTAAGCGGTACGCCCGTTGGTAAAAAAAGCGGACTTCAGGGCTATCAACTTATGGTAAGCTCCATTTTGGCTGATTTACGAGCCCGATGTGCCCCTCACGGTGTACAATCGGTTCCGACGAATGGCGACAACCAGGATATCGTGAGCATGAGTGCCAATGCGGCTCTGAATCTGGCTGATATGACGGAAAAAGCCGCTCCGGCCATTGCCGTTTTCCCGATGATACTTGCGAGAGCAATGCAGCTTGAACCGGTCGAACTTTCACCCGAATTGAAAAGTTGGTGGAAACATCAACAGGATCTACAGGATGCCGACTATGAGGCCGATCATTTAAATTCATTGCTGCAAAATCACATAGAAAAAATTCGGCTGTATCGACTTTTTAACGCCTGAGATTCATGGTCTTTACAAACGTTACGGAAATGCTATATTAGGACCTGCGTCTATTTATTAACCAAAACACCGAATAATGATGAAAAGAATTTGGCAGCTAAGTTTAGTTTTAGTGCTGGGCTTACTGGTAATTAAATGTGGTGAATCCGAGGAAGAGCCGGCTGATGTTGACCCTGTTGATGATGTTGATGTTCAACAGTCTTTTTTGAACAACCTGATCAGCTTATGCGATATGGAACTCACCGGTGAAGCCACCTATCCGGAAGAAAACGGTGATCATCCTCTCGTGGATACCGAACTCAGAGTACACATTGAATCCTGTGAAGAGGATGAAGTTCGAATAGATCTTTACAGAGAATACGATACCTGGCATGGTACCTGGGTCCTGAGTATGCGGGATGAGGGACTGCACCTGTATCACGATCATGCAGGCGACGATGGCGAATCCGACGGACCAACAGGGTACGGCGGATATGCCGACAAAGAGCGCGGTGATAACTTCCAGCAGTACTTTCCGGCGGATGATGCTACCAAAGAAATGGACGAAGCTTATGAAACCAATGAGTGGATGATGCAGGTAGACCTCGAAGCCGAAAAGTTTATTTATAATCTCGAGCGCCACGGCGAGCCACGCTTCCGTGCAGAAATGGATATGAGCGAGATTCTTGCCGGGGGTATGTAATTACCTGGTCTTTCAGGCAGATCTCCACACTTGAAAGGAGATCTGCCTGTTTTTTCTTCCCAAAAAATGCAGAGTTTTTTTCAATCCGGTATTGACTTACGCCGGTTCTGCTCTTTATATTTGGGTTCTGTTGAGGCAGTAAAGCCAGAGCATATTCCTCCGTAGCTCAATGGCAGAGCACTCGGCTGTTAACCGAGTGGTTGTTGGTTCGAATCCAACCGGGGGAGCAATTTAAGGGGTGATCTCTTTTGAGGTCATCCCTTTTTTATTTTAGCTATCCCATACCTCGGCTGTTATCCGCCACCCGGCGGATGTTGGGTCG
>SLJN01000190.1 GCA_007135115.1 Balneolales bacterium | reverse complement strand
TCTGACCCATTCCACACTATCTCGCATCTCTTCACGATCTTTCCAAATCCCAAAAAATGGACTCTCTGATATATTTCCAATACCGGATTTCTTTTTGCCTTCTCGTATCACATAACGCTCATAGAGGGAGTCCACAAAATCCTGGGCTTGTTTTTTTGCCTCGGGAGGCAGTTGTTTAAATTTTTTAGAAACAGTGGATTCACTCATGGGTTTAGTATTTCCTTGCAATGTACTAGATGAATGCTAAAGATCAGAAAAAATTGCCTGTTATACTTTGTTGGGACGGTGGGTTTATTCATTGAATAAACGTAGACCGAAAATCACTCCAGGTGAAATTTGAGCCTTCGCTGAAATCGTACCACTCCACAATTTCCCATAGATCGTCTTCGCTGCGTTCCATGTACAGGATCATGTGGCCTTCGGCGACCGTCGGTGCGACATCGCTGCCTCGGTCGTGGACAAAAGTGACGGTATAATCGGCCTCATACTGGAATTCAGTATCCGAATCCTGACTGCTGCTCTCGTTCTCAAGCTGAAGTTGGTGTCCGGAAAGACCGGAGGCCGATGATGACAGATTGCTGAAATAGTCCCGCTCCTCATCATAACCCCAATTTGACCATAATTCCGGATCTGAGTTCCGGGCATCAGAACTTGGCTCAAAAAGAAAGCCCTGTTCGGTAATTAAGCGATGATAGTTTTGCACATTCATATTCTCAACGGCATTAATCAGATTTTCAACCACCTGCGAAGGCTGTTCGGGTTGAATAAAAGGGGTGCCGGTTCCATCCTCAGGTTCTTCCGCTTCCCGGGTTTCAAAAACGCTGCATGAGCTGATAAAAAGTGCGATCAACAAAAAGAGCGTTGCTATGTGATGTAAATGATCCGGCATGGAAAAAGGGCTAATTCCTATTGGTTTTCTAATCTCATCATTTCCGAATCCCAATGCCAGTAATATTGATCATCGAGTTTTAAAAACACATGTTTCAGGCTGATGGGTTGGTTCATCCGTCCGGGAGATGCGGATGGCCGGGCATTTGGTCCGTAAAGCGGGTCATCCACAATCGGATGTCCCAGTGCTTTGAGATGAACGCGTATTTGATGGGTGCGCCCACTCAGCGGAAGGGCTTTGATCAGCGTACTGCCATCCTCGAAAGTTTCCAAAACCTCAAATTGGGAATGAGCAGCTTTTCCGATCCCGTTTTGATCAGCCTTAAACCGAATTCCCTCATCCCGCTGCACCGGAAGCGTGCACTCGGTTTGCTGCCAGCCCGGTTGGCCGGAAACAAGGGCTAAATAATGTTTTTCCGCTTTATTCTGCTCGAATATCCTTTGTGCAAAAGCGGTGAAGCTCCGGGTTTTTCCGAATAGCACCATCCCTGATGTGACGACATCCAACCGGTGGATCACATAAAAGGAGTTCCCGGATTGTTGCTCAAGGATAGCCTGCAGCGAATTGTAGCGATAACGTCCACCGGGGTGAACCGGCATCGGTGCAGGTTTGTGGGCGACGAGGTATTCATCGGTTTCGCGAAGAATCCGAATTTCATCCGGAACGGCAGGTTCAATGACTTTTGGAACATCGATGGTGATGCGCTCGCCCGTTTTCGCGGGTTGATTAAGTGATACCGGAGTTTCATCAACCTGAATGCATTGATTTTGCGCCAATTTCTGCCACCGTTCCTCCGGTCTGCCCGGCATGCGTCGCCGCAATACCTCAAGGATGGTCAGTCCCTCGTCCCGACTTCCACAGTGGACATTGAACCGGGAAGGGTACGGCTCAACTATCCTGATGTTCGTTCTGGAGGCTGCGCTGTTTGAATTCATCATCAAAATAGTGATACCATTTTCGGAACGGGGCGTAGGCTTGTTCGGCGTCGAACGGACGCTTGTATTCGCTTTGCCGGCATTCTTCGCTGCAGCAGCCTTCCATTTGCTGGGCACCTTCCGGTGAGCAGATAAACAGCTTGTTGCACTCCATGTTGGCGCAGTTGATATACATGTCGCACGGCTCGCCGGTAATTTCGCAGTGCGCGATGGGCTCTTCATCCTCCGGGTTGACCGGAACGACGAGGCGGTCATCAAAGACAAAGCACTTGCCCCGAAAATATTTGCCGCCTTCTTCTTTGGCGTAATTCAGGATACCGCCGTGGAGCTGGTTGACATCCTTGAAGCCTTTTTTCTGCATCAGGATGGAAAACTTTTCACAGCGGATGCCGCCGGTGCAATACATCAGTGTTTTTTTGTTTTTGTCGAGACCGGCTTCCTCCAGCCACTTCGGGAAATCATAGAAATTGTTCTCCTGCGGGGTGATGGCGCCTTCAAAGTGGCCGATGCGTGATTCATAATCATTGCGCACATCGATGATCTGGATGTCCTCTTCCTTTTCCAGCACTTCCCGCCACTCCTGCGGACTCAGGTAGCGGCCACCCTCTTCTTTCGGATTCAACTCGTCATCTACTTTCAGCGTAACAATTTCCGGGCGCTGTTTTACAATTAGTTTGGCGAAAGGAATCGTATCCGAGGTATCCTCTTTAAATTCGGTATCTTCAAAACCGTTGATCGACCGCAGGTAAGCTTTGTAGGCATCGATATTTTCTTTCGTTCCGCCAAGCGTGCCGTTAATTCCTTCTTCCGAAACATAAACTCTTCCGAGCAGATCAAGATCGCGGCATCGTTGCTTATGTTCGGAGACAAAGATTTCAGGATCGTCGATTTGTGAAAAATTGTAGTAGAGGATGACTTCGTACATGTGATAACTTATTCTGAATTTAGCTGTTTTAAAAAGGTTTAGCTATATTGTAAGGTCCGGATAAATATAATACGCTCACGCAATATAATTAACTTTAAATCCCCCGATCCGCCACATTGTTTTATCGAACGTCGCTCATAACAGGAATAGTGCTTTTGGGCCTTGCTGCCGGCGGCTTTGCTCAGCATCAGCATGATCATCAGGTGATAGATGAAATTGAGCAGCAAGTGGAGCAGGGAAGCCTCAGCTACGAAGAGGGCCTGTTGCAACGGTTCCGGTTGGCTTATGGTGAAGATGACCGGTTGCCGGGGGATTTACAGGTAATGGATCATGATGAGCAGATATCGGACTCTCCCTACAGATGTCTGACTCCCCTGATCGCCGAATTTGAGCGCAATCGCGACCAAATCTCTGCCGGAGCCGAAGAAGAAATATCGGGTATGATGAGTCCGAAGCGAGAACGGGTTAAATCAACATATACCTCCCCGTCGGAAGTCTTCCGGCTGCACTATTCTACCAGTGGCGACGATGCTGTTGATACCACCGATACCTCCGACACCGGTATCCCGGATTATATTGAACGGGCTGCGGAAATCGCCGACTCCAGCTATCAGGTGCTGGTGGATGAGTACGGTTTTGCCGAACCCCGCTACAATACAGATGAACTCTACGACATATACTTCAAAGATCTGAATAGTGGCGTCTATGGACTTACGCGATCCATTAGTTCGGAAAATACCACCGAAATTGAAGTCCGCAATTCATACGAGGAGTTCCCGGATAACGACGATCCGGAAGGAAACGAGTTGGGTGCGCTGAAAGTAACCCTGGCGCATGAGCTGCAGCACGCTATTCAGTATCGCTATACACGCTGGTCGGGTCCGTCGGGTGAGTTTGACTGGATTGAAATGGATGCCGTTATGATGGAAGAGGTGGTGTTTCCTTATGTCAACGATTATCACAATTATTTGAGTAGCATTAACTCCATTTTCAGTCGCCCGCATGCCGGAGCTCCGGGCGCTTACTGGCAGGCAACGTGGGCATTATATTACTATGAGCAGTTTGGCGGATCGTTTTGGCGCGAGGTATGGGAGCAACTTCAGGTGGATGTGGATCGAACCGTACCCGAGGCAAAATCCCTTGCCAAAGAGGATGATGTCCATTTGGCTGAAGAAAGGGTGCGCAACCATCTCTGGCACTTTTCCGCCGGAGGGTTTTCACTGGATGACTACGGATTTGCAGACCGTCACGCATTTCCTGCAGCCTCACTAACAGAAGAAACCGATTTGCCGGAAGGATTGCGAAGCCCGTTTACTTTAAATGATTTCGATGCCCGCTATTATCATTACACCCCAAAACCGGATAGTGAGGGGCCACTGCGCCTCGGGGTTTTTGCAGATGGCAACGGGTTGGCCTATGGCATTTTAGGTGTAACGAATGATGGTAGTTATAAAGAAAAAATCTTCACACAGTCTGAGGATGATCAGGCTGATTTAATCGACACCGGGTGGGATGTAGCCGATTTTGAAGAATTCCGCCTTGTCATTACTGGTAGCACCGAAAATGGTGACGGTCGCTTTCGGTTTTTAGTGGGAGCCGGAGATGATATCGAATCCGTCCCCTACGGCGATATCAATAATGATGATGTCGTGGCGGAGGACGATGTTCAACTGCTGTTAAATCAGGTAGCACGTCAGGATTCCGGGTACAGCTCCACGCAATTTCGGGGGGATGTATCCGGCGACGGAACCCTGAGTGCTTATGACGGATCGCTGATTTTAGAATACCTGGATGGGAACCTTGACCGGTTTCCGGTGGATGAAAGTGAATCCGGCTTCGGTCCGGAAGCTTCTGATTTTTCCTCAACGGGTGGATCAGGCAATGGCCGAATTGACCCCGGCTCAAACCCGGATGTGGCTTGGTCACTTGATATCCTTACAGACGAGCCGAAAACGAAACATGACCTCGATATTTCGTTGAATCTTGAGGTTGGCGACGAAAGCCCGGTTGATGAGTTTCATGCTCTGTTTCTGGAGCTTGAGGTTCCGGAAGATATCATGTTTGATGAAATCGCAACCCGCTCAGCCCTTGATGGAGCACTCTGGGATTATCACAGGGATGGAGATCAGTTAAATCTTGCCATTTCGGGGCGGCATGCTTTCAAGCAGGATACCTTAATGACGTTGATATTTGAGCCTGAGGAAGAAGGAGAAACCGAAATCACGTTGTCCGGCGCACAGCTTGATGAATATGCCCTGCTCCCGTCATCATCCGGAACCGGTACCATTGATGTTCAGGAAAGTGTGCCGGTAAGTTCCGGTGATCAGCCCGAGTTACCGGATGAGTTGGTGCTAAAACAGAATTACCCCAACCCCTTCAACCCTGTAACGACGATTGCTTTTGAGCTGCCGGAATCCGGTCATATCCAATTGATCGTCTATGATGTAAGCGGACGAGAAGTCGCCAGGCTGGCTGACCAAAATCTGCAAGCCGGTACCCACACCTTCGATTTTGATGGATCTGATCTTTCCAGCGGAATGTACATCTACCGCCTCTACGCCCCGGCCGGCACCAAAACCGGCAAGATGATGCTGGTTAAGTAATCTTTCCACAAGCAGGATATTATTTTGAACGCGGATTTTCGCGGATTGAACGCTGATATTTTGTTTGGTTTCAATTTATCAGTCATGGCGGGTTTATATCATTAGGCTTGAATAAAATGTTGGTATGTAAAACTGAGATTGCTGTTTTTAGCCAACCCTTTCTTTAAGTATTACATTTTTAAATAATCCGTGTCTACCCGCGCAAATCCGCGGCAAAAAACACTCTTCAATATCATTTCCGATATTCGGGAATAATTAACTAAATTGGCTATCCAAAATGGAACATTAATCAGGATAGCACTATGGCTCGTAAGCCTTTTTCCCCGTCGGAAATTGACAGCCGGTCGATTGTTGGCAATAATCCGTATTCTCGTTTTGCAATCATTGTTCTCTCTATTGCGTGCCTGCTGGCGATAGCTTTTATCCTCTCCGGGTTTGGCAGTCGGTGGGGCTGGTGGCATTTTTCAACCGGCTTTGCCATCATGCGCTGGACAGCCTATGCGGGTATTGCGATGACCCTCATTTCAGCAATTGCGATATATAGGGTCAAGCAAATGCGCAGTCGAAGAGGTACGTTCATGGCGGTGATCGCTATGGTGGTGTCGATTCTTTTGTTCATAATACCCTTTTCTGTGCAACAGTTTGCCCGAAGTTTTCCGCCCATACACGACATCACTACGGATACCCAGGATCCGCCTGAATTTGTTGAGGTCATTCCACTGCGTGAGGATGCCCCGAATCCACCGGAATATGAAGGTGGCGAAGTCACCGAAATGCAGGAGGAAGCCTATCCTGACCTAAGTTCATTGTCATTGAACATGCCATTTGATGAGGCCTTCGACATTGCCCTGCAAGCTGCTAACAACATGAGAGGCTGGGAGATTGTAGACTACAGCCGTGATGACGGGCGCATTGAAGCGACGGATCAAACCTTCTGGTACGGATTCAAGGATGATGTGGTTATACGAGTAAGGGATGACAATGATTTTGCCATCATTGATGTGCGATCCAAATCACGTGTTGGTCGTGGAGATCTCGGCGTAAATGCACGACGCATCGAGCGATACCTGGATCAAGTTGGCGGTTTGCAGTAAAAGTGTTGTAGTTTTTCACTTATCATTTCGCAAAGTCAGATCATTTGGAATAAACTCAATCACAAAATTAAAGGCATGATGTATCATAAAGCTACAATGGCAATAAGTAAAATGGCGGTTGCCGGACTCGGAGTATTTTTGCTTAGCGGTTGTTCCTTCCTGCAGGCTCAGGAGCGGGAAGTTATGAGCGACACGACCATGGGGGCTTCCGATCAAGTCACCATTGGCGGCGAAACCATTCCCTATGAGGTCACCGCCGGATTTCAACCGGTTTGGAATGACGATAACGAGGAGGACGCCTCCCTTTTTTATGTCTACTATGAGCGCTCCGATGTTGATGATACCTCCGAACGCCCCATAGTATTTTCATTCAACGGCGGACCCGGCTCAGCTTCTGTATGGATGCATATCGGCTATACCGGTCCGCGCTTTCTCAATATCGATGATGAAGGATTTCCGGTTCAGCCTTACGGTGTTCAGGAAAACGAGCATTCGATTCTGGATGAAGCCGACATTGTTTACGTGGATCCCGTAAATACCGGGTTTTCACGAATTACCAATGATGATGCCGACCGCGAAGATTTTTTCGGCGTAAATGCCGATATCGAATATCTGGCTGAGTGGATCGATAACTTCATCTCCCGGTATGACCGGTGGACGTCCCCGAAATACCTGAAGGGCGAAAGCTACGGCACCACTCGTGTAGCCGGACTTGCACGGCAACTACAGGGATCGCACTGGATGTATCTCAATGGGGTGATTCTGGTGTCACCGACCAACATGGGAATTGACCGCGACGGCCCGGTAGGCGATGCCATATTTCTGCCGTATTATGCTGCGACTGCGTGGTATCATGATGTGCTTCCGGATGAGCTGCAAAACCTCGAGCTGGAAGAACTTCTGGAAGAAGTGGAAGAGTATACGCTTGAAAAATACATCCCGGCACTCAGCCGCGGTGGATCGCTGGATGAAGAGCGAAGAGAGGAAATCATCGAAAAAGTTGCCTGGTATTCGGGGCTATCGGAGCATACCGTCCGCAATCATAACCTTGCCGTACCTACCTCCTATTTCTGGAAAGATTTAAAACGGGATCACAGCCTCACCGTCGGGCGACTCGATTCCCGCTATTTGGGCAAGGATCGTCAGGATGCCGGCGAGCGCTATGAGTTTGATCCTGCCCTGAGCTCCTGGAATCATGCTTTCACACCGGCAATTAATCATTACCTGCGCGAACAACTCGGTGTGGATACCGATCTGCAATACAATATTTTTGGTCCCGTGCACCCGTGGGATCGTGACGGCGACACCACCGGTGAAGATCTGCGCAGAGCCATGGGCGAAAATCCTTTCCTGCACGTTATGATTCAGGCGGGCTATTATGACGGAGGCACCGATTACTTCTCTGCAAAATATACCATGTGGAATATGGATCCAGGCGGACGTTTCCAGGACCGCATGAGATTTGAAGGCTACGAAAGCGGACACATGATGTACCTAAGGCAGGAAGATCTGGAGTCATCTAATGAGCATATACGAGAGTTTATACGGGAGTCCATACCGGAGGAGGGGGCTCCGGCGAAATATCGGCCGGAGTAATGCCACTTTCTTAACACATGGTTTTAGCGGATTATTTCCAAGCGGCCTTCGTAGCTCTGCGAAGACCGCTTGTCTTTTGTAAGCGGTTTGGCTACACAGATCAAATGCTTTATACTACGATTTTTAGATGTACGAGTCTTTTATCTTAGGGTTACCCACCTTATCTTTCTATTCAGAATGTATTCTCGCCAAAAGAGCGTTAGCAGGGTTAAATCAAGCGTGGGAAATATACTCTCTTATAGTTAAAATCCCTGAGAACGACAAAACGGCCCGGCAGAGAAGTCCAAGAAGGCAGGCCTGGATGCTGGATGGAAGGTTAAAAGCCTCTTGCCATATAGCTTTTAGGATGGGATTAAAACAAAAAAGTAATCTACTCAAGCAATTAAAAAGGAGGGAACCCTATGTACGGATCAGAAATTAATTTCAAATATAATTCCCAATACAGGTCAGCACTTGCAATGATTCTTGCAGGTGGGCGCGGCACCAGACTTTCTGAGTTGACCCGATGGCGCGTGAAACCGGCTGTTCCTTTTGGTGGAAAGTACCGGATTATTGATTTCGCACTTTCAAACTGTATTAATTCCGGCATTAGAAAAATGGCGGTGTTAACTCAATATAAATCACAGTCGCTTATTAGGCACATCAACAGAGGTTGGAGCTTTTTAAACTCGGAGTTTGGAGAGTTTATTGAAGCTGTGCCGGCACAAAAAAGGAATAAGGATGATTGGTATCAGGGCACGGCAGATGCCGTATATCAGAATATGGATTTTATCCTTAAGCATACCCCCGAACACACCATTATTTTGGGTGGAGATCATATT
>SLJN01000209.1 GCA_007135115.1 Balneolales bacterium | reverse complement strand
TTTCCAACAGCCGGTTTTTCTTCATCCAAAAAATAGAAGTGAGATAAATCACTCCTCAATGAATCATAGGCAGCATCGTAGCTCATCTCCATTACATACCAGCTTGCAGCCTCTTCGAATCTGTCATCACCGACCTTTTGTATCAAAGGATCTGCAAGAATCCAGTTAGTGGTATGAAGCGTCTCCATATCTTTTCCCCCTCCGGAAGGGTTGGATTATCCGCAGTATTGCCACCAAGTATATCTGTGCAGGCGTATAAAAAGAAGCTCAGTAGCACGGTCACCATAGCCACACCAAATGTTGACGAAAGTTTAAGTAAAAACATGGCTTTGGCGGGTTTTGCAAGAGATTTTAATTTATCAAAAAAGTAAGAGTATGATTAAGAGTAAAAGAAAGATGATTTTAAAATACCCATCATTCCTTTCTTTTGCTTTTACTCTTACTCTTTCTCATACTCATATTCTTACTCCCCCACCGGCTCCGGATGAATAAATCGGTAATTCAACCTCTCTTTCAACTTCGCATTACCGATCAGCTTCCAATTACCCATCTCTTCTTTAAATGAAGGAGGCTCCAGGCCCAGGCGCTCCGCAGCTTTCATATACAGCTCTTTGCGTGTCGGGTGACCGTCCGAAACACAGTTCAGAATCTCATTTTTGCACTGCTGCCGGAGCACTTCCAGCACAATATTGACCGCATCATCCTGATGAATCAGGTTGACCGGCGCCAGTCCGCCGGGGATTTCGGTTTTGCCGGCCATGAATTTGCCGGGCTGACGATCTTTGCCGTACAGGCCGCCATATCGCAAAATAGTATAATCGGTGCCGGGGTGATTGCGGATCATCTCCTCCGCTTCGAGCAGAGCGCGCCCCGAGTCGGAATCGGGATTGCCGGCATCCTCTTCGGTCATTTCCTTGTTCTCTGATCCGTAAACCGAAGTCGAACTTGCAAAAATAATCCACTTCACCGGACTCCCTTCCAGATGATCCAGAATGCTGCGAATTTGTTTCGGGTGATGTTCCGCCACACCCTCCCTGCGGCGTCCCGGCGGGATGTTGATGAACAGGATTTCACTTTGAAAAAAAGCATCGGTGCGATCACCCGACAGTTCGGGATCCAGCGTCAGATAAAACGGCATGATGCCATCGGCTTCCAGAATAGGGATTTTGTCTTTGGTCGTGGTAGAGCCCCGCACTACCCAGTCTTCCTGGGCAAGCCTTGTCCCCAGCGGATGACCCAGCCACCCACATCCAAGAATCGATATCGATTTATTCATATGTAATTAACCGCGGATCCACACGGATTCTATTTAGCTAAAATTGCTCCGGCCTTCAGGCCGGTGATACAGTTGATACAGTAAAAATACAAACATTGAGGGCTTTAGCCCTTTAACTGAAGGGCTAAAGCCCAATTACTTTTTGTGGTAGATCATTTTGCTCCGGCCTGAAGGCCGGAGCAATTTTTGTAGTTTCTGCAAACATCACGATATGAAAGGTTAGCAGTAATTTTCAGCCACGGATTAACGCGGGTAAGCACGGATTTAAAGTTAATGCGAAATTTAAATGTCTCACAAAAATAATCCGTGTTCATCCGTGTAAATCTGCGGCTAAAAAAGATCCGTTTAAAATCCGCGAATATCCGCGGTTTTAAACCTACGTATCTTTTAGAAAGCGGCGGAGGACGTATTGCAGGATACCACCGTGTTTGTAGTAGGCGATTTCAATTTCGGAGTTGAGGTTGGCCGTCACCTTGAAATCGACGGTGCTGCCGTCTTCCTTGGTGGCGGTGACCTTCAGGGTTTTGTGGGGAGTCAGTCCTTCTTCGATTCCGGTGATGTCGAAAGTTTCCCCGCCGGTCAGGCCGAGGCTGCTGTAGCTTTCGCCGTTGTTGAACGTTAGCGGCAGTACGCCCATGCCGACCAGGTTGCTGCGGTGGATGCGCTCAAACGATTCGGCGATTACAGCCCGGACACCGAGCAGCGTCGTTCCTTTGGCGGCCCAGTCTCGGGATGAGCCGCTGCCGTACTCCTTGCCGGCCAGTACCACCAGCGGTGTATTTTCCTGCTGATATTTCATCGCCGCATCATATACCGGAATCTCTTCGCCGGTGGGATGATAGAGCGTCCACCCGCCTTCTTTGCTCGCCAGCTTATTTTTCAACCGGACATTGCCAAACGTACCGCGGATCATCACCTCATGATTACCGCGTCGGGCACCGAACGAGTTGAACTCGGATTTATCCACCCCCTCACTGATCAGGTACTTGCCGGCCGGCATATCCGCCGGAATGGCCCCGGCCGGTGAGATGTGATCGGTCGTAATGGAATCACCGAGCAGCAGCAGCGTACGGGCTGATTTGATATCCGTCGGCTCAGCCGGCTGTTCGGAAATATCCTGGAAGAACGGTGCTTCTTTGACGTAGGTAGAGTCGTCTTCCCATTTGAAGACCTCATCATCCGGGGCTTCGAGCTTTGCCCAGGCTTCATCGCCTTCGAAAAGGGATTCGTAGTTCGTTTTGAAATCCTCGGGGTTTACGACCTTTTCAATCATATCCCGGATTTCTTTCTGCGTGGGCCAGATGTCTTTCAAAAAGACCGGTTTGTTATCTGAATCATAGCCGAGCGGCTCTTTGTACAGATCGAGATCCACCCGACCAGCCAGCGCGTAAGCGACCACCAGCATGGGGGAGGCCAGGAAATTCATCTTCACCATCGGATGGATGCGCGCCTCGAAGTTACGATTGCCGGATAGCACCGAGGATACAATCAGATCATTATCTACAACTGCATCGGCGATATGGGGCGGAAGACTGCCACTGTTACCGATACAGGTGGTGCAGCCGTAGCCGACCACGTAAAATCCGAGCTGCTCCAGGTAGTTAAGCAGGTTCGACTTTTCGTAGTATTTCGTCACCACTTTAGAACCCGGTGCCAGGGTCGTTTTCACCCAGGGCTTGGTCTTCAGGCCTTTTTCCACGGCTTTTTTCGCTACCAGGCCGGCGCCGAGCATCACACTTGGGTTAGACGTATTGGTGCAGCTGGTGATAGCGGCAATCACCAGCGAGCCGTCCCGCAGTTCGTACTCGGTATTGCCGACTTTCACCTGCGCGGTTTTCAGTCCCTCTTTGGTGGCCGTGGCCGTTTCTTCCGGACCGTCAATGATATCCTGCGGAATTTCACTGGGTTTGCCCAAGTGCTCCTGACCGTTTCCGCCTTCATCCACCCAATCGCTGATATCCTCATCGACATCGTATTCGCGGTCGTAATTGTCCCGCATCAGTTTGATGAAGGAGTTTTTCACGTTGTCCAGGTGGATTTTATCCTGCGGCCGCTTCGGTCCGGATATGGCCGGGACGACATCATCAAGTTTGAGGGTCAACTCTTTGGAATAAGTGACGGTCTCGGCCTCTTCGCGCCAGAGCATATTGGCTTTGGTGTACTGCTCCACACTTTTGATCTGATCTTCCTCCCGGGCCGTCAGGCGCATGTAGTTGAGGGTCTGATCATCAATCGGGAAATAGGTTACGGTACAGCCGAACTCGGGTGACATGTTGGAAATCGTGGCGCGATCCGGCACGGTAAGGTGTTGGAGTCCGTCGCCGAAAACCTCCACGAATTTGCCGACCACGCCGTGACTGCGGAGCAGATGCGTAACGGCGAGTACCAGGTCGGTAGATGTTGCTCCTTCGGGCAGATTGCCGGTCAGACGCAGCCCGACGACTTCCGGATTCATCATATAAATGGGCTGACCCAGCATCACCGCCTCGGCTTCAATGCCGCCTACGCCCCAGCCAAGCACGCCGATACCGTTGACCATCGGGGTGTGAGAGTCGGTGCCGACCAGCGTATCCGGGAAGATGTAACCATCGCGCAGCATGACAGCTTTGGCCAAATATTCCAGGTTCACCTGGTGGCAGATGCCCAGACCCGGCGGCAGTACGCTGAAATCATCAAAGGCTGACTGAGCCCATTTCAGCAGGGAATACCGCTCGCGGTTGAGTTCATATTCCAGATCCACATTTTTGCGATAGGAGTCCGGGGTACCGAAATATTCGGCCTGAACGGAGTGGTCGATGATCAGATCAACCGGAACCTGTGGGTTGATTTTGGAGGCGTCTTTATTTTTGCGATCCACTTCTGACCGGATGGAGGCAATATCCACCACCGAGGGAACGCCGGTAAAATCCTGCATCAGAACGCGCGCCGGTTTATAGGGTACATCGCTCTGATCCGGCTGAGGTTTCCAGTTCAACAGGGTATCAATATGATCTTTGGTGATACCGAAATCATCATAATTCCGCAGCGCGTTCTCCAGCAAAATCCGGATGGAATACGGCAGTTTGCTGATGTTGTAGCCCTGATCTTCAAGATCCTTCAGGCTGTAATAGTGATGCTTTCCGTACGGGGTATCCAGCTGCTTTTTGACTCCGAAAATATCCTGTTTCACGGCGACCTCCTTTTTTAATAGTTACAGTTTCCGGCCCATCTCGCTAACATGGTCAACATATGAAAGTAGAATTAGGGTAACTGTGATTTTGAAATGAATTCAATACAACTACACCTGACTAACGACACGGCGGGAAGGGAGCGTTCACGGGTAGACGAGGGAAGATGATTGCAGAAACTGCGAAATGCCTCACCGACGAAGTAGGGGAGAGGATTTCACGGGTTGAATGCAGATTTTTAGGAGTTAGCGCTAAAAAACAAATCCCGCATTAAGTGGAAGAAGGATGGTTTTGAGTCCGGGCTTCTAAAGTGAAACTTGTGTGCAAACCTACTCGGGTTTGATTGAAGGCACACTCAGAGCAACGCTATATCAACACCAGAACAACGCCAGGTCAAAGCAAGATATATCTGGTGTTGTTCTGGTGTTAACCTGATGGTGATAAGGGGATTATGTAGATGGTTTGCGATGGTTGTCCTAACCCTTTGTTAAAGTGGGTGGGACAGTGTGGTTTCAATTGGCAGGTTTGGTTTTAGAACACGCAGAGCTCTGCATTGAGGGTAGAGAGTAGGTGGTTTTTCCGGATTGAATTCGAATTTTTTTGAGATTAGTGCTAAAAACTAATTCTGAATTCAAGACGCGGGGTATGATGTTTGATAGAAGGTTCTCTGTAAATGAGAAAGCTCTTCCATCAACATCCTGAGACGGATATTATTAAGCTATTATTAAAGGTTGCCGAGGAAAGCACGGGGGGGAATGTGACTACAGGTACTAAGCATGTTCTCATAGGTGAATTAGAAATGAGAATTTAAATTGTTAAATTTTACCGTACTCATATGAGCAATTAAAGAGGTGTCAATGTGAAACTTCATTTAAGGATGGATGTTTTGTGATGATTCTGGAAGATAAAGCGCTAATATTACTTGGATCATATATAAATTGTAAAAAAACTTGCCCCCCCCCCATTAATTATTTATTCTAATCAGCAATATGTTAACAATAATACTATCAATCATCCTGTACAAGGTGTAATTCAAGTGAATTACGAAGAACTAATTTATATAAATGAATTGCACTTTACATGCTTTTAGTTGTTTAGTCTCTTTGTAGATTTGATTGATGTAAACAAATAATGGAGTAACGTTATGAGAACATCTGTTTTTACAATGATTATCGTCGTAGTTCTGGTGGTATTCACTACAATTGGACCGGTCATGGCCCAGGTCACACTTGAAGAAGATGGTACTGTTAATATATTAAATGATATGACGGTAAATGGCTTTCTGGAATTGAATGGGTCTTTGTCAGTTATGGATATATGGGTTAATGGAGATTTGTCAATTCCAAATAAAATTGATCTATATGGGGATAATTATATAGAGCAAGGCGAGGCGTCTTTAGAAAGAGTCGGGATTGATTTAAGTGGTCCTACATCAGATGTAGGTTTGAGAGTTAATCCTCACGCATATCCCGGGGAAGAAACTACGATGCATGGAATCGAAGCTAAAGCTGACGTGGGAGACTTTTTGAATGTGGGAGTTCACGGTGAAGCTGAGGATGGTCAATACGCAAATCGCGGGATCTCTGGATCGGTAAACGGCATCGGTTATGCCGGATATTTCAGTGGTGATGTATATGTATCAGGAGGCATTACGGAGTCATCGGACGAGCGCCTTAAACAAAATATACAGACACTTGATGCTTCCGAAATGCTGAATCTGGTCAACAAACTTCAGCCACGAAGCTACCGGAATCTTTCAGAAGAGGAGCTGGAGCGACAACATGAACTGCCCAACTTAAATATGAGCGAAGGTAATCAATTAGGACTGGTGGCTCAAGAGCTGGAAGAAGTATTTCCCGATTTGGTAAGCGAGGTTACGCATGTGCTGAGTGAAAGAGAAGAGCTGGCTGAAGGGCAAGAGCCTGAAACAACAACTACCAAAGCGGTTGACTATAACGGGCTGATAGTAGCTCTGATTGCGGCTATGCAGGAGCAGCAGGCGCAGATTGAGGAGTTAAAAGAAGAAATTGGAAATTAACTCCAATTAAGTACAAGTATTCATTGAAGGAGACTAATTTTATACGCAAACACTAATACTATGCTTAAGGCTAAAAACATAATTCCTATAATCGCATGTAGTTTATTATTCGGTTTCTCTTATGCCGATGAAGAGTATGATGAGCGAATTTATGTCTATGACATAGAAGATGACTATGGGCAAGAGCTTCTCGAAAAAATTGAAGAAGAGGAATATCTTTCAATTTGGGTGTACTATGATACAGAGGCTACTCCTGAATATGAACTACGAAGCGAGACAGAAATAGAAAATCAGCGACAGAAAATTCAGGCCAACCATGAAAGCATGTCTGAATTTATTGATAGAAATGATTTGCATGTAAGTGCTATAAGTGAATTTCGTTCGCTTAATAGTATAGCCATGACGGTTGACAAAGAAGCTTTGAAAGCCATACTTAGTTTTGAGCAAACAAAAAAAATAAGAGAGTCGTATACTTTCACTATTAATACGGATGATACCACATCTCCGAGTTTGGTCAATTCTAAAGATTTGTGGAATGGTTATGATTTAACTGGCGAAGGTCAGGCAATTGTAATCTTAGACACTGGGGTCGATCATGAGCATGAAATGTTAGATGGTAAAGTAATAGATGGGGCATGCTTTTCAACTAACGATCTATCGAATAACATTTCCAGCTTATGCGATCAAGGGAATTACGGAATAGAAGCCGGGAGTAACTGTGAGGGAATAGATGGGTGTGGGCATGGCACCCATGTTGCCGGTATTGCTGCAGGTAATAGTGATAGTCATTCGGGAGTTGCTAAAGGTGCCGACTTAATTTCCATACAAGTTTTTTCCGAGTATGAAGACGATAAAGATTGCGATGGAGATGCTCCATGTTTAGGAGCTCAAGATAAGGATATAGCTAATGCATTGGAACATGTGTATGATTCACTTTCAGTAAATTATAACTTGGCTTCAGTAAACATGAGTTTAGGATATGGAAATTGGGGAGGATCGTGTGATGGGGAGTATGATGATCCACATGACATAGAAAATGCAATAAATTCACTAACAGAATTTGCAGGTGTTCCCGTAGTTGCAGCGGCCGGGGAGAAAGATATAGGAAGTGGTGTAGATATGCCCGCTTGTTTCTCAAATGCTATTAGTGTAGGTGCTACAGACAAAAGCGATGAAGTATGGGAGGATTCACCTGAAGGTAACGCTGAAGCCTATAAAAATGATTTAGATGATCTGACGTTAGATTTAGTAGCCCCGGGAGTAAATATTGAATCTGCAATACCCGGCAATAATTACAAAGAAGAGACTGGCACATCCATGGCAGCACCACATGTTGCAGGGACTATAGCATTAATGAGGGAACGTTCAATAACTTCATCCGTGGATGCTTTTAGGGATTTTCTAAGCGATCATGCTTACTGGGATGTAGATACCATGCCAGATGGTGGTACCACGGTCCCACCACCAAGTGATGATTACGGATATGGAAGAGTTGATGCATTTCAAACGGTCTTGCATTATTTGGAAGGAGAACCAAACACCTATTTTGTTGAGCAAAACGAATTAATTGAGGACCACACTTTTGAAGGAAGGGATGTATATGTACGTCCTTTTCATGATCCTGAATTTAAGGGAACAATAACTTTTGATACGGATGATAGTTTTGATGACAGAACATCCAACTTTTATGCTTTTGATACCATAGTTGAAGGACCCGCTGACGCCGAATTGGTATTTGTCGACGGAGGGGAGTTACATTATTATTATACTAATTTTAATTTCCAGGGAGAAATAACGCACCTGATACATGAAAGTCTCGTTATTGATGACGATAGAATTTTTGCAAGTCATGAAAATGTGTCCATCCAATCCGGTGGAGAGTTAATTATAAATAAAGGCAATGAGGTTTCATTTCATCAAGGAGCAACATTGGAAGCTGAATTAGGAGCAGAGATTTTATCAGTTTCCGCTTCCGGAGGTGATACTCAAACTCAAGGTTTTATCGCTTCCGGTAGTGATGATAAACAACAAGGTCAGGTGGAAACTGGAGAAATGGTTAAGGATACACCGGATGATTTCAGTTTACATCAAAATTACCCCAATCCATTTAACCCTGCTACGAATATAGAATTTGAACTACCGCAAAATGAGCATGTAACTCTCGAGATATTCGATATAACCGGACGAAAAGTGACCACTTTAGTCGATGAAACTATTGAGGCCGGCACCCATTCTATTAAGTTTGACGCCTCCGGTTTATCAAGCGGAGTGTACATTTATCGCATCCGGGCTAGCGACTTTGTCGAGTCCAGGCAGTTGACATTCATCAAGTAAAACGCAACATTTTGAATTATGAAATCCATGCTAATGCTTATCATCTACGCTCTGGTACTGAATGCCTGCTCCCTTTTTGACGAAGAAGAGGAGTTTCCCAACTGTGATCAGGA
>SLJN01000167.1 GCA_007135115.1 Balneolales bacterium | reverse complement strand
CCCTGGTGATCAATGCGATGCGTGAATGTCCGAAGCTGATAGTGTCTCGGGTGCAAGGCAAAGTTGTTGGCGGCGGAGTCGGGATTGCCGCAGCGGCGGATTATACCCTGGCTACCGATACCGCGGCGATCAGGTTGAGTGAGCTGGCATTGGGAATCGGTCCTTTTGTGGTTGGTCCGGCCGTGGAACGCAAAGTGGGCACCTCGGCTTTTGGCACTCTTTCGCTGAATCCGACTGATTGGCAATCAGCTGAATGGGCATATCAGCGCGGGTTTTATTCGGAGCTGCACGCCTCTCAGGAAACGCTTGATGAATCCGTCGATCAGCTCACCTCCAAACTTGCCGGATACAGCACCGCCGCCATGAAGCAAATGAAGTCTGTGTTGTGGCAGGGAACGGAGCATTGGGGCGACCTGCTTGAAAAACGCGCGGAAATCAGCGGTGAACTTGTGCTGAGCGATGAGGCGCAACAGGCTATAGAAGCCGCCCGGAGATAGACTGAATATTCAATCTTTAACTCAGGAAAATTTTCCGGGTTAATAACTATTGAAAATCCACCGGTTCGTTATCATCGCATTTTTTGCAATCAAGCTCATAGCCAAGATGCCGTGACCGCCCTTTTTCCGTAGTAACCCACGGCCGCTCGGTCCAGGGTGGGTTATGACGTACATGCCGGGTATGCCCGCACGCAAGGCGGGCGACCCAGTCACCGTGTTCATCCCGATGGAAACCGATGATTTTTTGCTTCAATCCTGCTGCTGATACTTTTGGATAATGGCTTCCAGATCCAGAGATTGAACGGCTCCAATGGCTGATTCGAGTGCACCCTCTCTGCATAACCCATTCATGGAAGCATCTTCATGCGCCTCCATTACCGTTTTGATGCATGCATCACGAACTTCCCGGGCTATTTGCAGATGCCGGTTTTCCGGTTCAGACATGGCAAAATTACTCTGTTTCACTTTCTTCACCCAGAGGCGTACCCGGACTCACCATAATATGTGCCCATGGCTCTCCGGGATCCATCAACCAAGGTTTGCCCTCACCAAACGGACTTGTTTTCATTCCCGTTGATTCTCTCGTAGCATAGGGTACATAGATTACATAAAGCGGATTTGCCTTCCGCAGTGTGCTCGTAGAATATTCATACCCATCCTTTTCGCCGGTAAGTTGATACAAGGCCATAGGTTGCTCAGGCATAGGCAGATCTCCGGCTTCAATTTCCGATCTTCGGATTTCTTCAATTTCATCTCCGCTCTTGCCTTCGCGTCGAAGCTCCCGGCCTCGTTTCATGAAGGGTTCGAGTTTTTCGAAATAGCAGGCCACGTGAAAGCGGTCGTCCCCGGGATCATCAGCAAGGCAGATCATATCATTCTCGCCTTCCCGCAAGGTGATCAGCTCCAATTCATCATTATATCCCAACACTTTTGCTTCCTGCTGCATGGATTCCGGCAGAGGCGTTACCGCTGCTTCGATCTGCTGCTCAGCTGATGGCGGATCTTCATTAGCCCATGCCTTACAGGAAAACACCAACAAGACTACCAAACCAGAGAAAGCAATTATTTTCTTCATAAGACTCCCGGATTTAGAGGATTTCATGGTGATATTCTTCTGAATCACATATTGCGATAAATTCTCTATCGGGTCAAGAATTGATTTGGTCGGCTATAATTATTTCAACCGATGATGTTGAGGAATTAATAATTCAATAAAACGGTTTTTTCCTTATAAAATCATTGCAACTCAAAATACTGCCAATCGTAGAATCTGCGATAGAATCTTAACCGATCCTTCTGAAAGTATTTGTTGCTACTTCTAAAAACTATTTCCCATGTCAAACCGAAAACATGTTGTTATTGTGGGCGGTGGTTTCGGCGGCATTAACGCGGCACGCGAGCTGAAAAAAGCCGATGTGAATATCACCGTTATAGACCGCACCAATCATCACCTGTTTCAACCCCTGCTTTATCAGGTTGCCACGGCGGCGCTCTCGCCCGGGGATATTGCCGTACCTATCCGAAGTGTGCTCCGCAAAAAGCCCGGCTTGAAAATTATTCACGGCACCGTTACGGACATCAATAAATCCGAAAATTATGTTGTGCTGGAAGATGGTGCACACATTTCTTTTGATTACCTGATTCTCGCACCGGGGGCACGCTACAACTATTTTGGAAACGAACACTGGAAACACCATGCACCCGGACTCAAAACCATTGGCAATGCTTTGCAGATCCGGGAAACCATCCTGCTGTCGCTGGAAAAAGCTGACCGTATTGAGGACCCCGCCCTTCGTGAGCCTTATCTGACTTTCGTGGTCATAGGTGGCGGCCCCACAGGAGTTGAAATGGCCGGAGCCATTGCTGAAATCGCCAAACACAGCATGATGGGGGATTATGACTCGTTCAGCCCTAATGAAACGCGCATATTTCTGGTAGAGGCCGGTCCCAAAATTTTGAGCGGCTACCCCGATTCTCTTTCCCGGCGAGCCGCTCATAAGCTTGAAAACATGGGTGTTCGGGTACTGACAAAAACTCCGGTTACAAACATCGAGCAGAACCGGGTTTGGTTTAAAGACGGCTCCATTGAAACGCCCAATATTATTTGGGCTGCCGGAGTGGCGGCATCTCCACTTCTTGAATGCCTGGATACCGAAAGGGATAACAGCGGTCGCGTGAAAATTCAGGAAGACCTTTCGATTCCTGATCACTCCAATATTTTCGTGATAGGTGACGCCGCTCATTTAACCGATGAAAACGGTAATCCATTGCCTGCGGTAGCTCCGGTTGCCATACAACAGGGGCGCCATTGCGGCAAAATGATTCGGCAGGAAATTTCCACCGGTTCCGCCCGAAAACCATTTCACTATGTGGATAAAGGGAATATGGCCACCATAGGCCGTGCCAAAGCCGTAGCAGACATTCGTGGGTTTAAGTTCAGCGGCTTTTTTGCCTGGGTGCTCTGGTCGATCGTCCACATCTTCTTCCTGATTGGTTTCCGAAATCGATTTCGCGTTTTCGTGGAGTGGATGTGGCACTACATCACCTTCAAACGCGGTGTTCGCTTAATCACCGACCGGGAACATAAACCTGCGGAAACGGAAGTATAAATTTCTTTCCACGAGTATGCGTAAAATGTCCGGATTCACCGTAAAAAGCCGATATCTAAACGCAACGCAACTCCACCGAGAGTTTCCACCGTGTTAATGTTGGCGAATGCGGTTAATCCGATCCCAACCAACGGCGTGGGCCTGAATGAAAACGACAAATCAACAGGAAATGCTGTTGAAAGCTCCGGTATCGGTTGACCTTCTTCGGCTATACGAATCATTGAAATCCCTGTTGAAACCGAATAGCTGATCACATCGGGATCAGATGCCCAGCCGTACATCAGCCCCAATTCCTCAAAATGATACGGGCTGTAAACATCACTACCGACTGCACTGCCAAGCACGATGCCGCGAACCGAAACTATTTGATTGGAACTTTGAACCGCTCCCCTCAAGTATATCCCCGGATCATACGAAGAAAAAGCTATGGCTGATTCTACCCAAACGGAGAAATCAAGAATTCCTTCAAAGGCTTCCAAATTATTGGCTCCAACCGAAGGGGATGGCGTATAAGACTCCTGGGCTTCTACAGTCCGGACACCTGTTACCATTAGTAAAACTGCCACAAGTAGCTTCAGCATGATTCATAAGTCGATTTCAATCACAGCCCATAATAATGATCTTGAACTTAATAGCATAATATATCCGATTAGAACCTCATCAGCCAACAACTTTTACAGAAGACGGCCTTTGACCAATCAAACCAATATTCAGCTATTTAAATGGAAATACCCTTTTTTATTTAGTGCCTGTAAGAAAAGAGGTAGTGTCGTAAGAAAACGCAAATCAACGCATTAACCCAATATCAACTCTGAGGGCAAGTCCGCCGATATTTTCTACATTATTGAAATTTGCAAACGCGGATACCCCTACTCCCAAAAGTGGTGAGGGCCGATAGGATAAGGCTACATCTACGGGGAAACCGGTTGTAAACTCCGGTTCATCCTGCTCCTCTCCGGCTATTCTTATTGCTGAAATACCGCCGGATATCGAATAATGAATCACATCAGGATCGGAAGCCCATCCGTACATGACCCCTAACTCTTCATAGTGATTCTGTCGATCTACACCGCTACTGACGGCATCTCCCATCACAATCCCACGAATGGCGGATATCCGGTTTGATCTCTGAAAGTTTCCTTTTGAATAGAGCCCGAGATCAAACGGTGAAAGAACAAGGGCGGATTCAAGCCAAATGGTGAAATTAAATACATCCTCAAACCCGTCGACTTCATCAACCGCATACAGCGACTGACTTGAATACTGGGCATCAGCAACCCGGGAACCTACAACCATCATCAATACAAAAATAATCAGTTTCAGCATGTTGTCTTTTTTATTCTTCTGATTTAATACTTTTACCAGGCTTTTTTCCCGTATCGTAAAAATCCAATCACAGAGATCATCTCCTAATTATTTTTTTAGATTAGATCACTGAAAAAAAGAAGCTACCCTACTCTATTAAAAAAGGGAAAAACCTTTTAAATAAATTTTATTATCTTTACCTTTATTGCTGATGAATCAATTAATCACAACATCAGCCTATGATCTCCCGGAAAAAGAAGCAATTGCTCGATCTTATCAAACGAAACGGCAAGCTTTCACTGGAAAAAGCCATTGATGAAACAGGCCTCACCAAAACTACGCTGCGGGAGCATTTTACCCAGCTCGAGCGGGATGGTTATGTCATCCGGGAATATGTCCGGCAGGGTCCGGGTAGACCGGGCTTGCAGTATCAGCTAAGTGCCAACGGGCAAACTTTTTACCCTTCTCACGAACCCGAGTTGTTGAAAGAGTTGATTTCCTATTTAAAATCCCGCGGACTCAAATCTGTAGTTGAAGGATTCTTTCGCCAGTATTGGGAAAATCGCGCAGATAAAGCAGAGCAGCTGATGGATCAGGCCTCAGAAAGTGATCCTGCTTTGCGCATTGCAGCACTAAAAGAGATGCTGGAAAGCGAAGGGTTCATGCCTGAGTTCCAAATTGATGATCAAAATGAGACCATCACCTTGACGGAGTGTAACTGCCCGTTTCGTGAAGTGGTCAAAGAAACCCGGCTACCGTGTCAACTTGAAGAGCAGTTTTTTAAATCCGTTTGCGGGGATGAAGTCCAAAGAACCGGCTATATCCCGGATGGCGATCACGCCTGTAGTTATGATATATCTAAAAAGAGTGTTTAATGCAGCACCAGCCAAAGTAAAAAAGCGTCACAATTGAAGGCCGCAAACCCCGAAGGCACGGGATTTGCCGGCCTTCAGGAAACACTGTGAGTTTTCTTACGGACATTAATTATTAGCGGAGTATAAATTATCATGTTGTATCAATGGTCGGTATTCTTTCATATTCTGATTGCTATGTTCTGGATCGGGGGTATGCTGTTTACGGTTGCCATCCTGGTACCCGCAACACGGCGGGAACTTGCAAGACATCGTGCTAAATTGTTCACCGTACTTGGAACCCGGTTCAGCCGACTGACCTGGATTCTGTTTCCGCTATTAATCCTGACCGGTGTTCTGGCACTATCAGGCAGAGGATACCCGCTGGAAGAATTGATTTCAGCAGATTTTTGGTTGACCCCGTATGGCAGCACTTTGATGCATAAACTCATTTTGTTCGCCGGCGTACTTATAATCAGCGGAATACATGATTTCTGGCTGGGACCCAAGGCTGCACACATGATGGATACCGACCCTGAAAACCCCTACACCCAAAAAATCAGAAAAGCTTCATCTTGGGCAGGCCGGGTGAATCTGCTTTTGGGAGTTTTTATCGTCTTTTTTGCGGTTTCACTGGTACGATAATCCGGATTTTTGAGTTCAAGTAAGTAATTTTTAGAAAAGCACATTAAAATAATCTTCAAAAATTATGGCTATACAAGCTGACGATATACAGGATGCCCTGAAGATGGTCATGCACCCGGAAGAGGGCAAAGATGTGGTATCCCTCGGGATGATCAACGATCTGAATATCGGAGATGACACTATTTCCTTCACACTATCTCCGCAAAAACAAAACGATACGGCACTCGAAAAACTACAGCAGGATTGCATTGATGCCGTTAATGACCTGGTTTCTTCGGATGTCAATGTCGATGTAACATTGGGAACCTTCGAATCGCACAATCCGCTGGAAAAAATTGATAACATCATCGCGGTTGCTTCAGGCAAAGGCGGTGTCGGTAAATCTATGGTAGCCGCAAACCTGGCGTGCGCACTGGCTCAAACCGGCGCCAAAGTGGGACTGGTTGATACCGATATCTACGGACCGAGTGTCCCGACGATGTTTGGCGTCAATGAGCGGCCGAATATCAATACCAAACGCAAGTTGATTCCGCTGGAAAAGCACGGCGTAAAGCTGGTTTCGATGGGCTTTCTGGTTGATTCGGATCAGTCGGTCATCTGGCGGGGTCCGATGGTATCCAGTGCCGTGAAACAATTTATCAACGACGTGGAATGGGGCGAACTCGACTATCTAGTGATGGACCTGCCTCCGGGCACCGGCGACATTCAACTGACAATCGTGCAGAATATTCCAATCACCGGTTCCATCGTGGTTTCAACGCCTCAGGATGTGGCACTTGCCGACGCCCGAAAAGGTGTGGCCATGTTCAACAAGGTGAATGTACCCGTGCTCGGCATCGTCGAAAATATGGCCTACTTCACGCCGCCGGAGCTGCCGGATAAAAAGTACTACCTGTTTGGTCAGGGCGGCGCCCGAAAACTTGCCGAAAAACTGGAAGTACCCTTTTTAGGAGAAGTCCCGATCGAAGAAAAAGCACGGGAAGCAGGAGATCAGGGAACACCCATTGTGGTTTCTGATGCATCATTAGCATCTGCCAAAGCGCTCACAAAACTGGCTGCCGATACGATCAAAATGCTTAAAGAGCGTAAGGAGAAACAGCCACCTACCGAGACCGTCGACATTAAAATTAAGTAGGGTCTCGTTTGTTTCTCGCAAAGGGCGCTAAGAAGGCACGCAAAGAGTGCAAAGATAATTAAGGGTTTATAGTGTCTGACACCTTCGATGCATATTCTTTACATTTATCAATCCTTGGCGTTCTTTGCTTGAACCCCTTCGCGCTCTTTGCGAGACCTCCCCAAACTTTCTGATGATCCGCAATTGCAAAAAATGCGGATTATACCTAAATTAGGATATAATACTCTTAAATATTTTAGCACTGTTTTTGCTGACTTTATGATCTCCGACCATCTCATTAACAAGTACAATATTCAAGCGCCGAGGTACACCTCTTATCCTACAGCTCTGAAGTTTGAGGAGTTGCAGGATTCCTCATATCCGGGTCGCGCAATCAGCAATCGCAACCGGGAGGCCAGAGATATTTCGCTTTACCTGCATCTGCCGTTTTGCTATTCGCTGTGCTGGTTTTGCGGGTGTACAAAAGTAATCTCGCGCAAGCAGGAAAGCAGTGCAACTTACCTTGAGTATCTGGATAAGGAAATCCAACTTATTCTGCCCCAAATGAATCCGGAAAACCGGGTGATTCAGGTCCACTTGGGCGGAGGGTCTCCTACTTTTTTACAACCCTCTGAACTCCGCTGGCTCGGTACCCGCCTGCATCATCATTTCAATATTGCGGATAAGGCCGAAATGGGCGTCGAAATCGATCCGAGGCGCCTGACGCATGATCACATTAAAGCACTGGCCGATACCGGATTCAACCGGGGTTCGCTGGGCGTTCAGGATGTGAATCCTGAAGTACAAAAGGCCATCAACCGTATTCAGCCCACCGAGCAAGTGGAACAGGTGATTTCCTGGCTGAGGGAAGAAGAATTCGAATCGGTCAATTTTGATTTAATCTATGGATTGCCGCATCAAACGCCGAAAAGCATCGATTCCACGATGGATGAGATCATCCGTTTAAATCCGGACCGGCTTGCCGTTTACAGCTACGCTCATGTGCCTTGGATGAAACCGGCTCAAAAACTGCTGGACGGCGACCACCTTCCGGGACCGATCGACAAGTTTCGCATGCTCGAACAGGTGACCGGCAAACTCACGGGAAATGGCTACCGGGCTATCGGCATGGATCACTTTGCCAAACCCGATGATGAACTTTCCATCGCTCAGGACCAAAACAACCTGCACCGCAACTTCCAGGGCTACTCCACCTGGGCCAATGTTGATCTATACGCTTTTGGAATGTCAGGCATTTCGCAAGTTGGTGATGTTTACCTGCAAAACATAAAAGAGCTCAACGATTATTACGAAGCTCTGGATGCAGATCAGTCACCTTACATCAAAACCTATTCGTTAAATGAAGATGATCGCATCCGCCGGACAGTAATCATGACACTGATGTGCGATATGCAACTCGACTTTGATGCGCTTTCGGATCAGACCGGTGTGGCATTTCGGGAGTATTTTGCTGATGAAATCGAAAACCTGAAACCGTTTGAATCAGACGGTTTTCTTGAGTGGACTGTCAACGGATTTAAACTAACCAACGACGGCCGCTTCTTCGTACGCAACGTTGCCACTACGTTTGATGCGTACTTTGGGGAGAAAAAAGAAAAGCAGTTTTCGAAGTCTGTTTGATTCGACTCGCCCTATTATTCTAAACGAGTTATTTTTGCCACGAACAAAACTATTCATCGTAGCAAATTCAACACTGCATTAGTCGTCCCCTTTGCTACAACAAATAACTCGAAGCAAAACACTTGCATAAAGGTTATAAAGTATTAAAATTACCTGATTGCTATCGGGATATCAGTCCCGTTTCGCGAAATGTCGAATCAAACTACCAATGAGATGTTTAGCTTCAATCATTTAGAATTTAAATCAGCAGTACGCATGTCACTTCCGTTGTTTGTTTTATTTGCCTTCGCTGCCTGTGATCTT
>SLJN01000307.1 GCA_007135115.1 Balneolales bacterium | reverse complement strand
GTTTTCTACCAAAATGCGCCCGAAGACGAAAAGGAAGATTTCTTTATTGAAGGAAGCATGCACCGCCTCAGCGGAACCGAGCGCTACATGGAGCAGCTTAAAAATGATTCTTCGGCAGAAGATATCATCGCAGGCTGGCAGGACGAAGTAGCAGAATTCGAACAGCTTCGGGAAGCTTATTATTTGTACCCGTAGAATTCCTTTTATTTAAACTAAAAAGCCCGGTGGATGATGTGTCTGCCGGGCTTTTTTTGATATTCTGATATGACTGGTATTGGACAGGATGGGCATTTAACCAGCACATTACTTTCACCAAACTAACAAATTATAAAGTCTATTAGGGCTTAATCAATTAAAACAAGATTTATTCATAACCCTGAACATTTTAAATTATTTCGTAAAAATACAACAGTATTGCGGCAACAATTATGATATTAATAATAACTACCGCTTCAATAATTTTATATGCGCGAGTCGGTTTATTTTTCTCATCTTTGGATGTTAACATTTTTACCCTGTTATAAAGGATTATAAAACCAACAAAAAGATAAGCTACAACCCCCATTATCAAACGAATATCAATTGGATTCATAATTATATGATTTAATTATTTATTTTTTTATAAACATACACTATGACTATTACTTGTTATTCAAAAAAAACAACTCTCTTTATGTATCGTTGAATAATATGATATTTAGTTAGTAATAAGTCAGAATATTGCATCTAATATTACCATTATTCCAAATACAATAAGTCCTGCTGAAGCAATAAAAGGTATTCCATGCCCATGCTTACCTTTTGTATTCGAAATAGCACGATATTCACCCTTTTGATCAAACCAGGTACTATATTGTTTAAAATCTAAATATAGAAAAAAGCATCCCAGTGCTATAAAAAACACTCCTACTAAAACACTCAATACAGGATCCATAAGACTTCATTATTCATTTGTTAGTATTCTTGGTGGTTGATGTAATAAAAATTCGTTTCCGAAGACTGTACCCTGCAATACTGCTCTTCCTGCAGGTGTCTCATTTAGTGGCCGCTGTATTGAACGAGCTGTTCTTATCGCATTATAAGCTTTTGTAGCACCAATTGATGTAGCTAATGTGAAACCACCTGCCAAAGGATTTCCTGCAGTGGCTTGCTCACCAGCCTGTAGAATACCTGCTCCCAAACCCAAAGTAGAACCTATTCCTACCACTGCACTACTGCCTACTGTAATTCCACCAAAAGTAATTCCTGCACTTCCTATGCCCAATACCAATCCTCCATGCGCCAACCCTTCTCTAAGTACTTCTCCTGAACTAAGTCTTACATACTGTGCCATCAACATGCCCTGCACATCTCCAGGAAGTCTATCTTTAATTGACCATAGCTCCCTGAATAAACCAGGGTCATTTCTAACCCATTCGGCCAATTCATGCAACTCAGCTTCATCGGCTGCTTCTGCAGTTATTTCAATTGGGTCTGCATGGAATTTTAGAACGTCAGCACCATCAAATAACCCGCGGGCATAGCGTCCATCCGGATCAATGAGTTCCAAAGGACTATTCAATGCATATGCATATGGGCTTACGCCCGGAAATTCATCTGCCTCCGGATCCACACTCAAAAACCGGCCGATGCGCGGTTCATAGTAGCGGGCGCCGAAATGGTAATAGCCGGTCATGGCATCCTTTTCCTGGCCGGTAAACCCGAACCGGTCATCCACACCGTCGAGGTTGCCGGAGCGGCCCGGCATTTCCTGGCCGAAGGGGTAGAAATCCTTCCATGCGGCACGGTTTCCGTTTTCGTCGCTAATCATACGGATGCTGCCCACATGGTCTTTCAGGTAATAATATCTGTCGGTAATTTGCCCGCTTACCACCTTAATGTGCCCTTCTTTTTCGATGCCCTGCAGCATAAAAAGCAGTTCACCGGAGTCAAAGGTAGCAGTTGTGAGCATTCGGCCGTCGGGGGTGTAGCTGTAATACCAGGTTTTGTCCCCGTCATGCCGTTTAACCCGGCGGCCGTTGTGGTCGTACGTACAGTTATACTGCGAGCCGTTTTCGGCATAGTAGCGCACCGGATAGTTGTAGATATCATACAGGATAAACCCGATTCCGGCCGCTTTATCCCTCACCATATTACCGTTGGCATCGTAAAGATAGTTATCGTCAGGCTGACTTTCTTCGTATTCGGCTTCATCTTCGACACGTTCCAACCGGTTGGAGTTATTGTAATAGTGGTAGGTGTAGTCATCCATCTCATCGCCGTCATCATCGTGGCGTTTGGCGGATGTCAGGTTGCCTGTATCATCGTAAGAAATATGATCAAGCTTGTACGGGTCCCCCTGCTGAAACTGACCGGAGGTTCCTTTTCCGAATTTGGCTTCCTTCAAACGTCCGGCGGCATCATAATCCGGAACGTAGCCGATTTGTTCCACATCGATCCCCCAGACGGGTACATGGACGGTTACATCCTTTAAAGCCCATTGCAACCAGGCCACGTTACCGTTGTATCGCTTCCCGGCGTTTAGTTGCCCGCTAAAATCACTTTCATTTTGGTAACCAAGTTCCATTCCGAACAGATTTTCAGGGCGCCCCTGGAATGAGTCGAAGCTATCTCGGTTGCCTTTGTTAATTGCAACCAGCCAATCTCTGGTGTTGTAGCGGTAATCAATAGCCTGAGCAAGCTCACCTAATTTTTTCTGTTTCAGGTTACCTGCAGGGAAAAATTGATATCTTGCTTCTTCGTAGTCCTGCCCGCCGAAATTACTCTTTACTTTGGTCAGTCTTCCGGTTTCATCATACTCGTAATTCAGCCTTAACGGAGTGATTAAAGTGGCATCATTGTAGTCCAATTGAACTATGTTATCCTGCCGATCATAACCGACCGATATTTCACGTGATAACGTACCCAAACCGCTTTGATTAATCCATTCTATCCTTCCCTCATTATCATAGGAATAATATGTGGTAACATCCGCATTGCCGTCGCCGAGTTGAGACGCTTCTGCCCAGGATAAACGCCCTTTCAGGTTGTTTTGGCCGCTAACTCCTGTTGCCGGGTCATCATAGCCGTATTCTCTGTAGATTACCGATCCATTCGAAGGAAAGGATGCTGTATCGGCATTAGTTTGGGTAAAGGCGCTATCTCCAGACGTTTCATATTCCCCCGATTCAATGATACGGCCTAAACGATCGTATTTATAATACACAAAATCCATCTGTGAGTTGCAGCTCAGTTGGAAAGAAAACTGTATTTGATCCTGACCTTCGACTTCTGCCTCCGCTTTAACAACCCAGGCATCCGACATAGCAGGGAGAAGGATTTGTCTGGTTTCAGGCATCTCAGATGATTTAGGATAATAGCCATCTTTTATCACATGATTAATACGAGTATCCTGAATTCTATACCTAAATGCAAAATCTTAAAAACCACTAAACCCACTTTGTGAGATTTGCGAATTAATTCTATAGATGAGACTCCCGGATCAGAGCTTTATAAAAAGTTGATCAAAAGACGAATAAACCCCCTAAGACCATTGAGTTTCAGTTCAAATATTATTCTTTATGTACACTACTTTATTATTCAGATTTAGCGCAGTAGCTTATAGTATCCATCCGTCCTTTTTGATTAATAAAAAAGGACCAAAAAATCACCGGCTGGACGAGTAAAAGCCTAAAATTGATTCCGATCCGCTAAAATAATCCGATGGTCCTTCTACTTTCGTTAAACCCGGATCACCTTCCTCACCGGTACGGATTATTTCTTAACTCTCCTCTACATCAATTTCTTAACGGCTTTTCCTCGAAAGGCCGGATTCGATCTATCCCTCTTTCTTTAAATTGTTTCATCAAGATCGAACTCAGGTTTTGAGAATAGAAATTATAAAAAGTCTCTGAGCAAGAAACCCTGTCACGACTCCGTAAACGGCTCCGTCACAATCGATTTATCTTTAATATTTGAATAAACGCTCAAAGATGTAACGGTTATCAAAATCAGCGCCATACCTAAGACCTGGAGCGTTGCGAGGCTTTGATCCAAAACTACCACCCCGAAAAGCGATGCGGTGACCGGCTCGACCATCGCAATAATTGAAGCTATGGCCGGCGCCGTATATCGAAGGCCGACGATATAGGAGATGAACGACAACCCGGCGCCAAGAACACCTAAAATCACAAACAATGGCCAGCTCGGAGTTGTAAGGACGTTGACAGCCTCACTGAAATCACTAAGCGCGAATAGTATTACGGCAAGTACCGTGAAAGCGATCACCAAAATAGATTGTGGCGTGCCATGCGGGGCGGCATACTTAAATCCGAAAATGAATAATGCATAGGATAGGCCGGAGAGCAGACCGGCAACGGCGGCGATGAGCGTTACATCCCCTGCTCCGATATCATAAATACCTGTGAGCAGCACGATCCCAACCATTACCAGTGCAATGGCAACCCATTTAGACATGCTTGGTTTTTCCAGCTTCAGCGTAAAAGAGACAAGATAGACGAAAACCGGAGCGCAGTACATCAACGTAGCTGCAACAGCCACACTTCCCTCGGCAATACTGACGAAATAAAAAGCAAAGTTACCGGCAACTCCTAAGCCGGCTATAGCCGACCAGAGCCATAATTGAGGTGTCGCTAATCCGTGATTTTGTGGTCGTAATCCAAGCCAGGCGAGTACAAATATGAGACCGATCGCTCCACGATAGAAAGAAACGACAACCGGATCCCAGTTATCGGCGGTGAGAATGCCTCCTATTCCGCCGGATAAGCCCCAGCATAGCGCTGCAAATGCGACAAACGCTACACTTGCATTCTTCATTTAAATTTTGATTGTATGAGGATTTACATTTTCGGAACCGGTGAGATCACTTGAACAAACCCCAATCAATCATCCTGCAGGAATTAGCTAAGTTACAGTTCCGCTAAAAAAAAGCAGGCAACTACATTTTATATTATAGTTGCCTGCTTGATCACACAGTTAAATACTGCTGCTTAAGGTGCTTAACTTAAGCTTATATCAGGCGACCGGAGCTTCTTGTTCTTTTTCGGAACCTTCGGCCTTTCGCTCCCACCTGATGTTGATATTCTTGGCGGCGTAAGCATCATCAAGACGGCGGGTTTCGGTATTGTGAGGTGCCGTTTTCACAATTTCCGGATTTTCACTCGCCTCTTTGGCAATGCTGATCATCGCGTCACAGAATCCGTCGATATTCTCTTTGGATTCGCTTTCGGTTGGCTCGATCATCATACACTCCGGTACAATCAACGGGAAGTATACCGTAGGCGCGTGAAAACCGTAATCGAGGATGCGTTTGGCGATATCCAGCGTCTTTACACCGTTTTCCTTTTTCTGCTTGTTACCGGAAAAGACCACCTCGTGCATGACCGGTCCGTTATACGGAAGTTCATAATGATCTTTGAGGCGATGCATCAGGTAATTGGCATTCAGGATAGCGTTTTCGCTGATTTCTCTCAGGCCTTTGGCACCGTGCATCCGGATGTACACCCACGCGCGGACCATCATTCCGAAACTTCCGTAGAAGCCGTGAATTTTTCCGACGCTTTCCGGCCGGTTGTAGTCCCAGAAGTATTTGTCGTTCTTTTCATCATAATCGACAACAGGACCGGGCTGATATTTGCGAAGCCGCTCACTGATGCCAATGGGGCCGCTTCCGGGGCCGCCGCCGCCGTGAGGAGTTGAAAAGGTTTTATGCAGGTTAAAGTGAACGACATCAAAGCCCATATCGCCGGGACGTGCGATACCCAGCAGTGCATTGAGATTAGCGCCATCCATGTACATCAGAGCGTCAACGCTGTGAAGCAGGTCGCGAATTTCTTCAATATTACTTTCAAACAGACCAACGGTACTCGGGTTGGTCAGCATAATGCCGGCGACCTCATCGCTGAGTTTGGCCTTGAACTCTTTCATGTCAGTAAGGCCATTCTCATCCGTCGGCACATTGATTACCTGGTATCCGCTGATTTTTACAGATGCAGGGTTGGTGCCGTGCGCAGAATCGGGAACCATGATGTATTTTTTATGGGAATTCCCTTTATCCTCGTGATATTTTTTAATCAGCATGATTCCGGTCAGCTCACCCTGCGAGCCGGCAGCCGGCTGAAGGCAAACATCGTCGAGGCCGCAGATTTCAGCAAGCATGTTTCTCAACTCATACTGAATCTGAAGGGCGCCTTGTGAAGCGAATTCCGGCGCCATAGGATGAACGTCGTGGTTACCATGCATTGCCGCGGCTTTTTCATTCACTTTGGGATTGTACTTCATGGTACAGCTTCCCAGCGGATACATGTTTTTATCGATATGATAATTTTTAGTAGAAATACGGGTAAAATGACGAACCACTTCATTTTCGGGTACTTCCGGAAGCTCAGGTGGATTTTCTCTGAGCTGATCGTCCGGAATCAACTTGTTTAGTGGTTGTTCCGGAACATCCAATTCCGGCAATAAATATCCTTTGCATCCCGGTTTGCTCTTTTCAATAAGCATAGGTTCTCGGGTAGCTTGCCTCATATCAAATAACCTTCAGTATTAGTTAAAATTAAAATACTTTTGCAGTGCTTCCCGGGCAGCGAGTTGCTCGGCTTTTTTCTTATTCTTGCCAATCCCCTGCCCGCAAATTTCTCCATTAACGATAACCTGCACCCGAAATGTTTTATCATGTCCGGGTCCTGATTCATCTATTACTTCATACTCCGGAACGGCCATTTTATTGGCCTGGGCATACTCAAGAAGTATACTTTTGTAGTTATCCTTGGAAGCAATAAGCGAATCAAGGTCTATATAGCGATCAAAGAGTGAGCTAACGAAGCGATATGTTTTATCATATCCTATATCTTTGTACAGGGCTCCAATAATTGCTTCAAAGATATCAGCCTGAACGCTTTTGGACTGTTCAATACCCTGGTTTTTCACTCTGTTACCAACCTGGATTATCGTTTCCAACTCAAGGTAACCACCAAGTTTGGCTAAATGTTCCCCTTTTACCAACTTCGAGCGCAATTGGGTCATAAAGCCTTCATCCTGATTATCATACCGCTCAAAGATGATATCGGAAACGATCAGGTCGAGAACAGCATCACCCAAAAACTCCAGCTGTTCGTAAGATTCGGTGGATTCAAGTTTTTTCTCAATAATGTAAGACCGGTGTCGAAGTGCTTTCAGGAAAAGCTCAGGACGATTAATTTTTGTCCCGATTTGCTTTTCGAGCTGAGCTATGATCGACGATGATTTTTTATCGAGCGACTTTTTTCGGAAAAACGCCCGAACACCGGTTAACAAAACTTATCCCTCGAATTTTTTAAATACCAACGTCGTATTATGGCCTCCAAAACCAAACGCATTGTTTAATGCGTATTTGATATCCCTTGTTTGCGCTTCATTAAACGTGTAGTTCAGATCGCATTCCGGATCGGGGTTTTCAAAGTTGATTGTTGGAGGTACGATGCCATGATAAATGGCCATTAGCGTGGCCACCGACTCGGCAGCACCTGCAGCACCCAGCATGTGCCCGGTCATTGATTTTGTAGAATTGAGATTGATGTCGTAAGCATGGTCGCCGAATACCTTTTTAATCGAGTTGGTTTCGGCTACATCTCCAAGCGGAGTTGACGTGCCATGCATATTGATGTGATCCACTTCTTCCGGATTAATTTTAGCTGATTTCAGGGCTTCGCTTAGTGCCTGCTTTACGCCGCTTCCATCCGGATCGGGTGCCGTAATATGGTAGGCATCGGCGGAGAAGCCATATCCGGCAATTTCAGCATAAATGCGAGCATCACGGGCTTTGGCTGATTCATAATCCTCAAGCATCAGCATAGCCGCACCTTCGCCGAGTACGAAGCCGTCGCGAGTAGCGTCAAACGGACGTGATGCCGTTTCCGGTTCGTCGTTTCGAGTCGACATCGCTCGCATGGAATTAAAACCGGCTACCCCCATTCCGAAAATCGGAGCTTCCGTTCCACCGGCTACCGCATAATCGGCTTTGCCATTTACGATAGCATCGTATGCCAGGCCAATGTTGTGGGATCCGGTAGCACATGCCGATACCGCGCAGAAATTCGGTCCTTGAAATCCATACTTGATGGAGATCTGACCGGCTGCGATATCCGGGATGAGCATCGGAATAAAAAACGGAGAAACCGCTCGAGGACCTTTTTCATTGAAGTCTACAGCTTGTTTGAAAAAGGTCTCCATGCCGCCAATTCCGGAGCCGACCATAGTGGCAACGCGGGTCAGATCGATGGAATCCAGATCCAGGCCGGAATCCTGAATAGCCTCTTCGCTGGTGATCATCGCATATTGACAAAACTTGTCCATGCGACGAGCCACCTTGGCATCCATGAAATCAGAAGCCTTGTAATCTTCAATCTGAGCGGCAAATTTGGTCGCAAATTTTTCGGTATCAAAGTGGGTGATTGTTCGGGAACCACTCTTTCCGGATACCAGACCATTCCAGTAATCCGGGGCGCCCTTTCCGACAGGGGTAAGGGCGCCTATACCGGTTACAACAACTCTTCTTTGTTCAGCCATTAAATTTTAATTGGATTTAGGAAACTTTTCCTTCCAGATATTTTATGGCATCGCCAACAGTGGTGATATTCTCAGCATCTTCGTCAGGAATACTGATATCAAACACTTTTTCGAATTCCATGATCAATTCAACAGTATCGAGAGAGTCTGCTCCAAGATCATTGGTGAAGTTAGCTTCTTTGTTAACTTCAGACTCGTCTACGCCGAGTTTGTCAACAATGATCTTCTTTACTTCTGCTTCGATGTCTTTAGCCATGATGGTACCTTTTTCCGTTACGGTTTGAGTAATTAACAATTAAAAAACGATGCAATACCAAATTGCACAATGATAATAAGAGATTGCAGTAACTGCAAAGCAGGCTTACCGGTATCACATCCCCATTCCGCCATCTACCGGAATAACAGCTCCGGTAATGTAGGAAGAGGCTGGTGATGCCAGAAAGCTTACCGT
>SLJN01000049.1 GCA_007135115.1 Balneolales bacterium | reverse complement strand
GTATGAAGTTAAGCGGTGTTTGTTTTTGGGGGATTTATTTCACAGCAGTTACAATGCCTATTGGCAAACATTTGCAAACTGGTGCGATCAACATGCAGATACTGAGTTTGTACTGGTGAAAGGCAACCATGATATTCTCAACCGGCAGAGCTACGAAAATGCCGGAATTCAGATTCGCAGTGATAATTTTGTCATCTCTCCCTTTAATTTTGCCCATCATCCCGGTTCTTCAGAATCAGATGATTTATACTCACTTTGCGGTCACCTTCACCCTGCGGTGCAAATGAAAGGAAAAGGCCGCCAATACTCCAAAATTGCCTGTTTCTACTTCGGAAAAACAGAAGGAGTGCTCCCGGCCTTCGGAGGTTTTACCGGAACTTCGGTTATTCAACCGACAAAAGAGGACCGGGTTTTCGTTGCCCTGGAGAATACCGTTATACCGGTTTGATCATGACCCGGGTAACATTGCGGCTATCCTTAGCGGGCCGCCGCTGCCTCGCTCAATTTTCATCGGCATAGCTACGATTTGTGATCCGGTAGCAGGGAGCTCCTCGAGGTTGGCCAAATTTTCAAAACCCGGTATGTTTTGTTCCGCAAATATCTGGTGGGATTTAAATTCCTGAGATTGTCCGTAATCCAGACTCGCAGTATCAATCCCGACGGCTTTGATGTCCCGATTTTCGACCAGCCATTCGGCGGTTTCGTGATGAATGCCTGGAAAGCTCAATTCAGCAAGAGCTTCCTCTCCGGTCTCGGTAGTTCCCATGTACTGCTGTGCATCCGGCCAATATTGACCGAAGCCGGTGTGGAAAATTAAAATGCTGCCATCCGGAATTTCGCCGTACTCCGATTCCCAATCCTCTATAACTTCGGTTTTGACGCGGTAGTCCCGGTTGTCCATGAGCTGTTCTCGTACATCGATCACTACAGCCGGACCGATAAGCTGCTCCAATGGAATTTCGTGGGTACGGTTACGATCCTCATAAAAATGGATCGGCGCATCGAGGTGGGTGCCCACGTGTTCTTCGGTTTGGATGCGATGCGACTCATAGTAAAAGGTTTCATCCGTTTGCCCGGCAAAAACGGTATCAAACTGAAAGGGCTCAGCCGTTGGCCAGTGTAGCGTTTCATCATTGAACGGATGGGTCAGATCAACCCAGGTTTTTTGAGATAGATCAACATCATCCGGAGTACATGATGACAGAATTAGTACAATCAAACCCGTGAGTATTAGGAAAACTCGCATGAGAAAAGTTTTTTTGCTGTCACATTCATTCTATTGTGGTAAATTAATAGGTAGAATTTTGGATAAATTCAACACGGATATTCAATATTTTCGATTTTTAATCAGAAGGTCTTCACTTTCCGGGCTATAAAGTTAGGAATCAGAGTTTAATGAGGCTGAAGAGGCTTCAAAAGGGTTGTTATTTATGAGCTATGCTGAAAAAATTTCAAATGGAGTTTTGATCGTTGAAGATGATCCGGATTCATCTTTCATTTTGGAGCACCGGTTAAAGAAACTCAAAATACCGGTACTTGATACGGTAGTGACCGGTGAGGCCGCCGTCAAAAAAACCGAAGAGCTCAACCCCGACATCATTCTGATGGATATTATGCTTCAGGGGGAGATGGACGGGATTCAAGCTGCTACACAAATAACCAATCAGTATGATGTCCCGATCATCTTTTTGACGGCACACTCCGATCAGAATATACTTGACCGTGCCGCCAGTTCGGGTCATTACGGTTATCTTCTTAAACCCACTGAAACCCGGCAGCTTGGCGTATCAATTGATGTCACCCTTCGTCAGCATCAGCTTGAGCAGGAGCTTGCGGTTTCCCGTGCATGGTTTAAAGAAACCATTTCCGGTATTGGGGATTCGGTTATTACCACCAATACCGAAGGAATCATCGACTTTGTGAACCCTGCCGGGTTATCGATGTTCCGCTGTTCGGAAGAAGAAATAGTAGGTAAAAATCTAAGTGAAGCCATATCGATCCGAAAAGAACAAAATGGTGAAGTAACCCAGAACTTAATTAATACAAGTTCTGATGAGGGTCAATATCTTCATGGAGAATTCAGTATACAAGTGGGTAATCAGGATGTGATTCCCGTTGATATTACTATCATTCCGATTATGACCAAGGGTACTCGGGTAGGTTGGGTTATTTTTATGCACGATATTACCCGTCGCAAAAAATATCAGCAGGATCTTATTAGTGCCCATGATAACTTGGAAAATTATAAAGAAGAGCTGCAGCAGCTGGGCGACCACATGCGTATCATCCAGGAAAATGAGCGGGGAAGCATTTCCAGGGAAATTCACGATGAAATTGCACAAAATCTCGCCCGAATCCGTATGGACATTCAAGCAGTGCGAGGTAATTCCGGGCAGGAAACTGCTGATTTACTCAAGCATACTTCGGAGCTTGTCGGAGAATGTATTTCGTCAGTTCGCAGAATCGCAACGGAGCTGCGCCCGCGCATACTCGACGATGTGGGTCTGATTGCAGCGGTTCAATGGCAGGTTAATCAATTTATCGAGCGGGAAAATCTGGATATCCAGCTTACCCATCATCCTGATGAATTTGATCTCGAAGGGGATAAGGCAGTGGATATTTTTCGAATTATCCAGGAAAGTTTGAATAACATTGTTAATCACGCCGGGGCATCAAAGGTTTATGTGGAGCTTAATCAAAAAAAAGAAAGCATTGAGCTGAGCATTAAAGATGACGGCAAAGGATTTAAAAAAGAGGCTTTGCAATCTGCCGAATCGCTGGGTATTGTCGGGATGAGAGAACGCGCCAGGCGCTGGGAGGGCAGTTGCTCCATTACATCAACATTAGGTGAAGGTACCGCCGTCAACGTTAAGATACCGGATCATTAATAAAGGAAATTCTGATTATGACAAAGGTTTTGGTAGCAGACGATCATGCCATAGTAAGGGCGGGGATAAGCAAAATTATCAATGATCACCCCGGTATGGAAGTTTTGGATGAAGCATCCAGCGGAGCAGAAGTGCTTCAATTGGTAGGCGAAAAGAGCTACGATATCATCATTTTGGATATCAATATGCCGAACATTAGCGGTCTGGATGCCCTCAAGCAACTGCAGAGCATCCAACCGGATACCCCCGTTTTGATTCTCAGTATGTATCCTGAAAGTCAATACGCTACACGCACCCTGAAAGCCGGCGCATCAGGTTATCTTACCAAAGAAGCCGCTCCGGAAAACCTGATTGAGGCCATTCAAAAAGTCAAAAACGGCGGCAGGTTTATAACACCCGAGCTTGCTGAACAGCTCGCCTTCACTTTTGGCAAGGAATCCCGGGAAAACCCTCACGAAGTTTTATCCGACCGGGAGTATCAGGTAATGTGTGCGATTGCTTCGGGAAAATCCGCTTCGGAAATCGCCAGGGATCTGCATCTCAGCGTAAAAACGGTTAGCACCTACCGCACTCGGATTCTGGAAAAAATGGAGTTCGAAAACAATGCTCAACTCACCCATTATGTGATCAAAAATAATCTGCTTCTGTAGATATTGGTGTCTGACTCCCTTATAGACGGCTTTGTACCTCCAATTTTATATTTGATCGTACGGAGCTTACTTATTGGATTGAGCTTAATTCCAAGCCTGTTCATCGATTATTTAACTCTGGCTGTAGTTCGTTTCAACACACCCGTATAGGACGGACTCCTACTTCGTGTAGGATAATTCTGACAGCCGGGTAAGACAGTATCTCCCGTCAATTGAGGTTTTGTCCTATACCCCACTCCTTCCTTCTGAGCCTATCTTAATCACAGTTCATAAATACAGCCGGAAACAGGGGTTTTGTCAATCCGGTAATATTAAGAGGAGTCGGGATTATGAAGAAATCTATACTATTATTAGCAGCGTTGATCTTACTTTTTGGCACAACGAATGTGATGTATGCCGACAGCACGGAGTGGAACTTAGTTCAATCAATTGCCGGTGAAGGAATGAATACCGCCTACGATGTTGCAGTAGACGCCCAAGGGAATTCAATAACCGCCGGCACGTTCACCGAAGACGTTACCATCGGTAGTACCAACATGCAGAGTTTCGGAAACTCAACCATTTTGTTGGTAAAACAAGACGCCAGAGGAAACCTGCTGTGGGCTGAAAAGTTCGGCGGCAGCGGGTACGATTACGGGTACGCCGTCGAAGTTGATGAAGATGGTAACATCTATCTGGCCGGAGCATTCAGCAATCAAGCCGAGTTTGGTGAAGAGACCTACTCTGCTTCCGGGCAGCGCGATGCCTTTCTTATGAAACTTAGCCCCGATGGTGATATCAGCTGGTTTAATCATTTTGCCAGTGATGGGCGCGATTTCATCCGGGATCTTTCTCTGACTGCGGAGGGTGAGATTGTCGCTTCCGGCCGGTTTACCGAGCAACTTAATCTGGGTGATGAAACCCTTCATGTAGATCGTGAAATCGACGGTTTCGGAGCTGTGTTCACCGGTGATGGTGAGCTTAAATGGGCCGAGCGTTTCAGCAGCAGAGGCCGGGTAAATACAACATCCGTCACTGCCGGGGAAGGCTATATCTACTTCGGGACAGAGTTTCAGTCGGATCTTTATGTGGCCGGGGAGCGACATAATTCAAGAGGAAACCATGATATCGCTGTTATGCAATTTACTACCGATGGTGAGCTGAACTGGTCCCGGCACATGGAAGGATACGGCAACGACACCATTTATGATTTGGATATCACACCGAATGGTGGATTGGCCATGATCGGGCACTTTAATAATGATTTGGAATTCAGAGGTGAATCGCTCGAAAGCAAAGGCCGCGACGATATGTACGTAGCTAAATATGATGCCGCTGGCGATTTTGAGTGGGTTCAGCATGGAAGCAGTGAAAACTGGAATTATGGGCGTGGCATCCTTGCCCGTGATCAGGATATCGTAATTACCGGGTATTTCTACGAGTATCTTGAAATGGCGGAGGAAACCATCGAAATCGGCGATGGCATTTACTCCGGGCTGGTTGGCTATCTCGATTACGATGGAGTTCCGAAGGAGCTTGAAATCATCGGCGGTGATCGAAGCGACTTCATTGAAGGAATTACAGCCGACCCTCAGGATAACTTCTATGTGTACGGAAGATATTACGGCGACTTCGAGGCCGGTCACCACAGCATTAATGCAGTAAACAGCTCCGATATAGTTTTGGCCCGATATGGCGATGGCAGCCCTTATGCCTCACCGTTAATTACAGAGCTGCACTCGGAAGTCATGGACGATTCCCTATACGTCACGGTAAATATGGAAGATGTCACCGACTTGTTCTATATGAGCTTTGAAACCTCATACGAAAAAGACCTGATTAGTTTTGAGCGAATTCAGGCCGGTGATGTCATGGAGCCTAATCCACTTAAAATGACAAGTGAGACGGACCTGGGAACCGGCATTTCGATAGGAATGTCTAACAGTTCTTCGACAAATCAGAATGGGAAGCTTGTAACCATGATCTTCTCAATTCTTGAGACCGAAAAAGATTTTCAAAGTTCCATAGGCCTGCATCAGGTTAATGCTGAAAACCAAGGTGGCAGGAGCCTTTTGATGAGTTACCAGGATTCGGTGGATTACAGTGTAACCGGTGATTTCAAAGTTTGGCCCGGCGACGTCAATAACAATGGCGTTGTGGATGAAAGAGATGTCCTGGCCCTTGCCCAGCATATCGGAAGCACCGGTCCTGCTCGAAATTCACAAGGTATCGATTGGGAAGGTCAGCAAGTTGAGCCGTGGGAAGATTCCAGCGCAACGTATGCCGATACCGACGGTGATGGAGTTGTTGATCATGAAGACCTGAAAGCCATCGTGTTTAATTTCGGTAAACAAAACTCCTCCGGAAAAGAGCAGCAACGTCAACTTGCCGAGGCCGCATCGACCAGTGACTACCGAATCCCAAGGCTATCGGCTGGTGAAACGCATTCGATAACGATCTCAGCTGATACCGATGCTGTTATGACGGGAACTTCAGTTCGAGCACAGGTTTCAGGTATTGATGAAGAGAAGTTTACCATCACCGAAATTTCACCGGGGGCCTGGGCGAACCAATACAACAACGATTCTGATATTCTGAATTTCACCTATACTAACGGAAACACCGCAGCAACAGCAATTGCTGGTAATGAAATCCTGGAAACCCGAGGAAGTGAGTTATTCGAAGTCACCATAACTGCTGATGAAAACTGGAATCAGGAAGGTGAGCTGGTTGTAAACCCGATATCCATAACTGACCAGGAAGGTAATCAGCATGAAGTATGTGAGACGGAAACCAATCTGGTAAGCTCCGGTGGAGAAGTGGGAGGGTTGCCAACCCGCACCGAACTTACAGGCAATTACCCAAACCCTTTTAACCCCGAAACCAATATCCGGTTCAACCTTGCTGAAGATGCCCATGTTCAACTTGAGGTGTATGATTTACTTGGCAACCGGATTACACAACTTGTTGATGAAGAGCGTTCAGCCGGAAGTTATACGGTGCCGTTTTCAGGGCAGCAGCTTTCCAGCGGTACGTATATCTACCGGCTAACCGCTGGTGGTAACGTGGAAACACAAACTATGACGATGGTTAAGTAAAGACCTCTCCATCACGGAAACCCCCTTAAAAACCCCTAAACTTTTTATCATCTACAGACCCTTATTACCCCTGAAAAAAGCTAAGCAAGCTTTTTAAACCCGACGATCAAGAAAAAGTAAGAGCAGGCCTGAGGAATCGGGCCTGCTTTTTTTTGATTTGAAGTACATCTGCAATCTGATATCACTAATCATCAATCTGCTATCTCTAGCACTATTGAAATTTTTGCTTTAGGTGCTCAAGGTTGCCCAAATCTATACACCCCGCCTAATCCGATGGATATCAGATTGTTGATTGCAGAGAGCAGATTGCAGATGTCCCGGACCCGGACATTCAACTACTCCCTATCAAACCTCATATCGTATACCCTGCCTCGTCCGAGGCTGAGTTGCTCAATTTCTCCGGCATCGTTGCGGTGAAAACGAAGCTTCCCATAGCCTCCGCTGAATGCGTCGGTGTATTTGGGTTCAACTTCAAACGTGGAATTGGGTCGGCGATGGATGACCAGTTTGTCTTCCTCTGCCGTAATCTTGATTTCGGTTTCCGCATCGTAGCTGTAGTAGGTGCCTTCAAAATCAGCCAATTCACTTTCGGAGGGATTAAACTCCTCGACTCGTTCAAGCCGGCCTTCATCGTAACCTTCTACCGTGATTTGGATATGATCTTCATCATCAAAAACGAAATGGCGTTCGGAGCTATCGATGCGGAATTTATTTTCGGATTTTGGAATCAGCATGTTCCCGTTATCCGTTTTGAGGGTATCGTCTTCAACCTTGAGTTTGGTAGCATTACCGTTTAGCGGATTTTTAAACATTCCGGCGAATCGTTCGAGATCAGCCGTGGCCAGGTCGATGCTTTCAGGCTCAGGCTCTTCCTCTTCGATGGCTTCATCCTCAAGAAAAACCTCCGAAACCTGGTTACCCAGCTGACCCGGCGAAGCGTTCGTAACATTGCATAAAATAGAGACTGATACGCGCTGTTCCGGGTAGCGTCTCAGAAAAGCACGATAACCGCTTGTAGCACCGGTATGGCTGATGAACGGAAGACCGAGATGCTCGCCTTCACGAACGCCCAGCGCATAGTTATTTGTGCGACCATTGTTGAGTTCGGGCATTTCGTGCATGAGATCAACAAATTCCTCTCCAGCAAGTCTTCCGGTTTCTATTGCTTCATTCCAGATATTCAGATCGCTGACGGTCGTGAGCAAGCCTCCGTTGCCATGCACTTGCTCAATAGGGCGGTTGATGCTAACGGAGTCTTCGTTTACTGCGGTGTAAGCCGAACTTCGACCTTCAACTATTCTTTGGTAGTCGTCTCGCCACTCGGTTTTATTCATCCCGAGCGGTTTGAAAATCTCTTCTTTTGAAAAATCCGCAAACGAGTCGTCAATGATTTCCTCAATAATCAAGACGGCCAGGTTATAGCCGGAGTTGCTGTAGGAATAAAAATCACCGGGATCAAAATTCAGGCGGGATTGCCGGCTGATGATATCCAAGACATGATCGTGGTCGTGCGTTCGCGCACCACGACCCCATCCGGAAATCGCGGTTACGCTGCCCCAATCCCGAAGTCCGCTGGTATGGGTAAGCAGGTGACGAATCGTGATGGTCTCGCCATAGTCCGGCACGTCTTCCAAATAGTCGCGGATGTCATCTTCAAGGGAAAGTTTACCATCGAGTTTGAGCAACACAACGGCTGCTCCGACGAATTGTTTGGAAACCGATCCGGCCTCAAAAATGGTGGAAGGCGTATTGGCCACATTATGTTCAAGGTCGGCCATGCCATAAGCGGCTGAAAAAAACTGATGACCATCGCGGCTGACCGCTACGGCACAACCCGGATAATCTTTGCGGTCCCAGTCTGAAAAAATCTCATCCACCTTTTCGGTTTTTTCCGACATATCCGGAGCGGGATCGTTACTTGTCTCCTCCGGTTCCGTAGTTTCGGCAGTTGCACCGCATTGAAAAAGGAAGAAACTTAGAATAAAAAGTGTAGCCAGTGAGTGTTTCATATTCCGTCCCATCATCGCTTTCATAAATTTCGGTAATAGAGTTAATTGATCACCCTAACTTGCAATGATGAGCGGTGAAATGCAATTCAACAACCTGTCTTCGTGAAACACAGTCGTACCAAGATCATAATCCACCTTAGGTAACACGGTAGAGAAAGTGACAGAAACTCAATTTAATTAATACAATCAATATTCTTGCCAATTGAATCAGCAAGAACCTTGACTAAATTATAGAATTATCACAACATAAAATCCGTGTGATACCTGTCCGACTACCGTGTCTGTTGCACGACTCTCATATTTATAGTGTCATACAGTAACTCCCAATATCGCTAAAATACCACTAAGCCATATTAAGTTTGAAGTAGGGGTTAGCATAACGGATG
>SLJN01000221.1 GCA_007135115.1 Balneolales bacterium | reverse complement strand
TTCGGCGGCGCAGGTATCCACAAGCTTAAAGGTGGATTCGAGCCCGATCTCTTCGCGTCGTTTCCGGATATCATCTTCGGAAACTTCATCCCCGCGATGGCTGGTCAGCCAGGCAATTTGACGATCCGAAAAACCGGCTTTTTTCAGTTTAGTCAGCAGCTCTACCGGAAGCTCATCAGGTTCGTACTGTTCGGTCTGATTTTCGAGATCCACCATGTAGTGAATTTGTTCCAGAAACCAGGGGTCAACCTTGGTGATATCGTGAATCTCTTCGACTGACGCTCCCAGCTTAAAGGCATTACGTATTTGCAGCGAGCGATCCCAATAGGGTTTCATCAGCCGCTCACGAACTTGCTTGCGGTCGAGTTCCTCGTAACCGTCGGCGCCAAGTCCGCCACGCCCGATTTCCAGTGACTGCCACGCCTTATTCATCGCCTCCGGGAAGGTTCGTCCGATAGACATGACCTCTCCTACGGCTTTCATCTGCGTGCTCAGTTCTTCATCAATATTCTGAAATTTTTCAAAGTTGAATCTCGGCACTTTGACTACCACATAATCAATAGAGGGCTCAAAACAAGCTGAGGTATCCCCGGTGATTTGATTCTCCAATTCATCCAGGTTGTAGCCGACGGCCAGCTTAGAAGCAATTTTGGCGATCGGATAGCCGGTGGCTTTCGATGCCAGCGCTGATGACCGGCTCACCCTCGGATTAATCTCTACTGCAACAAGGCGGTCGGTCCCGGGTTCGGTGGCGAATTGAACATTACAACCACCCGCAAAGCTGCCGATCGAGCGCATCATTTTAATGGCGGCATCCCGCAGATTTTGGAACTGTTTATCGGAGAGCGTTTGTGTCGGGGCAACTGTCACGGAGTCTCCGGTGTGCACCCCCATGGGGTCAAAGTTTTCGATCGAGCAAATAATAACCACATTATCATTATTATCCCGCAACAGCTCCAGTTCGAACTCTTTCCATCCGACAATGGATTCTTCGATGAGCACCTGGTGGATCGGGCTGAGCTCAAGGCCGCGCAAAATCTTACGCTCGAATTCATCCTGATTCCAGACAATTCCGCCACCACTTCCCCCGAGCGTGTAAGAAGGGCGAATCACAATCGGCAGGCCGTCGAGTTCTTCCGTTATTTCTTTAGCTTCAAGCAGAGACTGCGCGGTACGGCTTCGGCACTGATCTACACCGATTTCATCCATCAAACCGCGGAAACGTTGGCGATCCTCAGTAACCTCAATAGTGTCTATATCGACCCCGATGACATCAATGTTGTTATCCTTCCAGTAGCCCCTCATATTCAGGTTCCAGGCCAGGTTGAGGGCGGTTTGTCCACCCATGGTTGGCAGGACGGCATCGGGCTTTTCAATTTCGCAAATTTCCTTGATCGACTCTTCGGTAAGAGGCTTCAGATAAACCTTATCAGCCATCATGGGGTCCGTCATGATGGTAGCCGGGTTGGAATTAATAAGCACGACCCGGTAGCCTTCCTCTTTGAGAGACTGACAAGCCTGAGTGCCGGAATAATCAAATTCACAGGCCTGTCCGATAACAATCGGCCCGGAGCCGATCAGCAAAATAGTTTCGATGTCTGTTCTTTTAGGCATGGGTAAGGTTTGGGTAGCGAAAGTTTTGGTTTAGGATATTAAGGTTTAAGCAATTCGGTGGCATGAGGCTTTGCTGCCTGTAGGTAGTCGGTACATAATTCAGAAGAATTTGCAAGCATCAAAGTCATCAACCCGGAAACTTAACTGACAGCAGCGGCTTCGGATTTAGCAGCATGTTCAACCCGGCGGCGAAACTCTTCAAACAGATAGGCCGAATCATGCGGGCCCGGGGATGCTTCGGGGTGATACTGCACGCAAAACCCGTTGAATTTTTTGAAATCCAGGCCTTCCACCGTTTTATCATTCAGGTTGATATGCGTGACATCGGCAATATCCGGGTCGACGCCATCCTGAGTAATGCTGAATCCATGATTTTGAGTGGTAATTTCAACACGACCGGTAATCATGTTTTTTACGGGATGATTGGCGCCGCGGTGTCCGACATACATTTTTTCAACCGGAATGCCTTGCTGAAGCGCCATAACCTGATGGCCGAGACAGATCCCGAAAATCGGTTTGCCGGTATCAATAGCTTTGCCTACGGCATCCATGGCGAAGTCCATGGGATTGGGATCTCCGGGCCCGTTTGAGAAGAAGTAGCCATCAGGATCTGATTTTAAAACCTCATCAAAAGGAGTGCGTGAGGGAAATACTGTGACGTGAAATCCCTGTTCCACAAGTTTGTTGATGATATTTTGCTTCATACCGTAATCAAAAGCGGCGATGCGCAGCCCGTCATCAGGTCCGTGAGTGGTGATTTCATCACGGCTGACCGAAGATGCCAGTTCAAGTCCGGCCATGGATGGCCAATCTTTGGCTTTTTGAATAAGCTTGTCGCGGTCGGTTTCTTCGGAGGAGATTACCGCATTCATAACCCCTTTCTCCCGGATATGGCGAACAAAACGGCGGGTATCCAGTCCGGTAATGCCTACAATTCCGTGATCTTTCAGCCATTGATCAAGGCTGCCGTCGGCCATGGTGTTGCTGTATTCCGTTGAATACGAGCGAACAATAACGCCGGCGACCATCGGGCGTGAGGCTTCATTGTCACGCTGAGAGACCCCGTAATTCCCGATATGCGGGTAGGTCATCATCATGAGCTGACCGTGGTAACTCGGGTCAGTAAAGATTTCCTGATACCCGGTCATACTGGTGTTGAAACACAATTCACCACCGGTAGTGCCGATGGCGCCGATGGCGGTACCGGTAGCGGTGGTTCCATCAGAGAGTGCAAGAATCGCTGTTTGCGATGTAGCCATGAAGAAAGGTAAGGTTTATGGGTTGCGGGTTAAAAAAAATCCGGCTGCCATGGGGCTGACGAGCCGGATTTGAAATACTTTCAAAAGAAAATGTATGAGGTTGCGAAGAAAATGGTGGCATCAAAGAGGATGTATTAATCAAAAATTCGCCGGATAAACTTTTAAAAATCTAAGCACAAACGCACGTGTGAATTCAAAATTTTTGCCTCCCGGCCGCTTTTCTTTAGGCCTGACTGTAAAAAGGTTAGTAATAACCGATTAGCCAAAGAGTGAGGCGACCGTTAGGAAACATCGCGGAAAAATAATTAAATCAACCGAATATAAAAAACATTACAGGGTGTTGCCAATCTCATACCACGCCCTATTTGGGTAGGTCGCACTGCTTCAACATTTCACAGGTTTGCAATTACATGGGTAAAAAGGAATAAACGTTATGGGCTAAAGGTCTCCATAAGCAGGGTTTATGCAGTCTGTTTATGGCATGTTAATTGAATAGGTCGGCTGTGATGTCAGTTAAGTTAACCTCAACTCAACGTTTCCTATGCCGGCTCAAAACCCACCTGCAATTCTAAAATTTTTCCCTTTGGAACTAACTCCCAAACAACATACCGACACCGGTATGGCTATGACTCTGATACTTTTACTACTGGGGGTGTTTCTTGGCAATGTAATTTACTTTTATCTGGCTACCGTAGTTTTGGTCATTGCCATGATTTATCCACCGGTTTTTTATCCCTTAGCCGTGTTTTGGTTTGGATTTTCCGGTTTGCTGGGCACGGTAATGTCTACATTGATTTTGACGCTCATCTACATCGCATTGGTTATGCCGGTCGGCTTATTCCGGCAAATGATCGGAAAAGATGCCTTGCAACTAAAAGCATTCAAAAGCGGGGCGAATAGCGCTTATGTCACAAGGAATCATTTGTTCACCTCTCAGGATCTTGAAAAACCTTATTAAGTAAACAGGAGTCGAAAAATGGAATTCTTCGCAGATTTATGGTCTTTTTTAAGGGTCAGGAAAAAGTTTTGGCTGCTCCCCTTACTGTTGGTATTGCTGCTGTTTGGCGGGCTGATCGTAATGTCCAGCGGATCGGCTATTGCCCCCTTTATTTACTCAGTATTCTGATCTCCAATCTCTGACGCCATGCCTGAAATCATTCTTGGAATATCAGCCTATTATCACGATAGCGCCGCGGCACTTCTCATAGATGGTGAAATCGTCGCTGCCGCTCACGAAGAGCGGTTTACCCGAATCAAGCACGATTCGTCGTTTCCGGTTCATGCAGCCCGTTATGTTTTACAGGAAGCCGGAGTGGAATTCTCCGATCTAAAGGCGGTCGCTTTTTATGATAAACCTTTCATTAAATTCGAGAGGCTGCTGGAGACCTATCACGCCTTCACTCCCAAAGGGTTGACCAGCTTTTTATCCGCCATTCCGGTTTGGATAAAGGAAAAGCTTTTCATGAAACGTCTGCTGAGACAGGAATTGGCAAAACTCGGTGAAGGTCGGGTGCCGCTATTGTTTCCGGAGCATCATCTCTCGCATGCCGCAAGTGCATTTTACCCATCTCCCTTTGAGGAGGCAGCCATTCTCACCGTCGACGGAGTCGGGGAGTGGGCAACGACGATGATCGGCAGGGGAGAGCAAAACCGCATAGAAGTATTGAAAGAGCTGCACTTCCCGCATTCACTGGGCCTGTTGTATTCAGCGTTTACCTATTACACCGGATTCAAGGTAAACAGCGGGGAATATAAGTTGATGGGACTGGCTCCCTATGGCAATCCTCATTCCGAGCAAACCAGGGATTTCAAGCAGAAGATTGAGCGAGAGCTGGTGGATATCCGCGAAGATGGTTCGCTGGTTTTTAATATGAAGTACTTCAATTTTGCCACCGGACTGCGGATGACCCACGATAAAAAATGGACCCGGCTTTTCGGTATTCCTCCGCGAAAACCCGAAGCTCAGCTCACTCCGGATTATATGAACATGGCTTTGGCGATTCAGCAGGTTACCGAGGAGGTTATCCTCAAAATGGCGCGAGAAGCCAAAAGATTAACGGGAAGCAAAAATGTGGTTTTGGCCGGTGGTGTAGCATTAAACTGCGTTGCCAATGGCAAGTTGATGCAGGAGCGTATTTTCGAGAATATCTGGATTCAACCGGATTCCGGTGATGCCGGGGGCGCACTCGGAGCCGCTTATGCAGCCTGGCATATTTGGCTGGGAAAGCCGCGGATTCTCAACGGACAGCCGGATCAGATGAAAAATGCCTATTTGGGACCTGCGTTCGATGATGAAGCTATTCGCAAATTAGCCCGTAAATATGAAGCTCCTTTCCATCATTTCGGCAGTGAAGATGATCTCACAGATGAAACGGCCCGTCTTTTAGCCAACGGCAATGTGGTAGGCTGGTTTCAAGGTCGTATGGAGTATGGCCCGCGGGCTCTCGGAAACCGGTCAATTCTCGGGGATCCGCGAAATCCCGAGATGCAGAAGAAAATGAATCTGAAAATTAAGTATCGCGAGAGTTTTCGTCCGTTCGCCCCGTCGGTACTCGAAGAGGATATGATTGAGTATTTCGACACGCGAAAGGCGTCGCCATATATGCTTTTGGTAATGCCCGTCACGGAGTCACGCCGAAAACCTCTTCCGGATAACTACTCGGAACTTCCCATGATGGAAAAGCTCTATCATCAGCGCTCCGATGTTCCGGCTGTAACTCATGTGGACTATTCTGCCAGAGTTCAAAGCGTGAACAAAGAGGCTAACCCTCGCTACTGGAAACTGATTCAGGCCTTTAAAAACGAGACCGGTTGCGGGATGGTGGTTAATACCTCTTTCAATGTAAGAGGGGAGCCGATCGTGTGTAGCCCCGAACATGCCTTCCAGTGTTTTATGCGTACCGAAATGGATTATTTGGTGATGGGAAATTTTCTGTTTGACAAAAAACAGCAGACCAAGCTGGCAGAAGATCAAGATTGGAAACAGCAATTTCAGCTGGACTAAAGTTTGGAGTATTATGAAGAATTTGACGGTTAATCTGGCTTTACTTATTTCAGCACTAGCAATATCACTACTTATCGGAGAGGCAATGTCCCGGATCTTACTCGAACCCGGAGACCATCTGAACCTGTCCATTACCCCCGACGATAAACTGAAACATCGCATACCGGATGGAGCACAGGGTTATGATGAGTGGGGCTACCGAAATGCCTCGGTCCCGCAGCGAACAGATATCGTTACCATCGGAGACTCCCAAACATTCGGCATCAATGCTGCGATGGGTAAAACCTGGCCCGATCAGCTGGCCTCGATGACCGGAAGGCAGGTTTATAATATGTCAGTTGGCGGCTACGGACCGGTGCAATACTATCACCTGTTTAAAAACAAAGCTCTGGAGCTGGAGCCGGATCAAATCGTCATAGGTTATTATATCGGAAATGATCTGCTGGATGCCTTCGAAATGGCGTATCATTTTGATAACTGGAAGGAATTCCGCGACCCCGTTTTTGAATCATGGCTGGAGTCAGCCCCCTCTGATACCCTTGACTACTATTTATCTTTTGATTTATTCGGCACACCTGAAGAATCTTTTATGGCAGGCTTCAGAGGATGGTTGTCTCATAACAGCATGCTGTATCGCCTGATTTTTCACGGACCGATTATCTCTGAGATGAAAAGACAATTGGGGTGGGGACTGGATCAGGAACACAGCCTACATTATGTTGATGTCACAATTCCCGAAGAAAATATTGATGAGGGTTTTACACCGATTCACCGTGCCCACATGACGGATATGAATAATCCCAAAATTATTGAGGGTTTTCGAGTTACTACTCAAATTTTTGAACAGATGCATCACGAAACTGAAAAGCGCGGTATCGATCTTACCATTTTGTTCATCCCAACCAAGGAGTTGGTCTATTCGGAAATTTTGATGAGCCATCCGGAAATTAACAAGCGAGAGGTATTTGAAAAATTAATCCGGAATGAACAACATATCAGATCACTAAGTATGAATTGGCTCGAGGATAAGCAAATACCCTATGTGGATGCTCTACCTACACTTCAGCAAAAAGCAGGAAATGATGTTCGCATTTATCCGCCCACCTATGATGATCACCCAAACCCAAAAGGGTATGAAGTCATAGCCCGAACCGTGTATGATTTCATTGGTAAAGACGAAGGAAGATTTTTGACCACGGATTAGATCATACCCCGACCAGTTAATATTCCTGTTCGGCCTCAATGATAAACTCATCCGAATGTTTAAAAACATTCAAAATATTGGGCCGGCAGCAGATCTGACAATCTTCGACATAGGATTGAGATTCACCTTGAGACGGGTCTATAAAAGTGTCATTGGTTTCCCCGCAAAAACTGCATGAAAAAGAAGCAGGAATGATATCAGCGTCACCGTAACTCATGGAAGTTAGTTGTTATCGTTGTCCTTTAGAAAAACGCGCACAGATTCTTTTACAATCAATCAGAATTCTGTTACTTTAAACGCGCATTTAGGCTACGTCACTCATTTATTATTCTTTCTCATCTAAAAGGCTCAAGGCTGATGATATTATTATGAGCATCCTGAGCTATAGCAACCTATAGAGGCTGATATGAAAAAACCACGTCTATCATTTTGGCAGATCTGGAACATGAGTTTTGGGTTTCTGGGGATTCAATTTGGTTTTGCCCTTCAGAATGCCAATGTCTCGCGAATTTTCGAAACTCTCGGTGCCGACGTTGAAGCCATTCCCATTCTTTGGATTGCGGCCCCGGTAACCGGATTGATCGTTCAACCTATTGTCGGCTATTTAAGCGATAACACCTGGAACCGTTTTGGCAGGCGCCGGCCTTATTTCCTTGTCGGTGCGATACTGGCGTCTCTGGCGCTCATCATTATGCCCAACTCACCTTTTCTTTGGGTGGCTGCCGGTATGTTATGGATACTGGATGCTTCTATAAATATTTCTATGGAGCCGTTCCGGGCCTTCGTTGGTGATCAGTTGCCATCCGAGCAGCGGACCAAAGGCTTTGCGATGCAGAGTTTTTTCATCGGCACCGGTGCGGTTGTAGCTTCCGGACTCCCGTATGCGCTGAACAATTGGGTCGGCTTAGGCTCAGGCGGTGACGGGGCGATTCCCGATTATGTGAAATGGTCGTTTTATATCGGCGCGATCGTTTTTTTCCTTTCGGTTCTGTGGACGGTTATTCGAACCCGCGAATACAGCCCGGAAGAGCTTCAGCAGTTTGATGATGCCGAACCCCCTGAAGGCTCAGAGGCCTACGAAGCACAAAAGGAGCGCGAGGCGCTTTCGGCTTCAAAAGTGGCAAGTACCTTTGCCAAACATGGACCGATGTTTACTCTGGTCGGACTTGCCACAAGTTTTCTGATCTACTATTACTCCCTGACGGAAGAGCTCTATATCGTCAGTGGCGGTTTTCTGTTTCTGGGAATCCTGCAGATTATATCAGCCGGCATGAGTAACAAAGGGAAAACCGATAACGGTTTGGTTACCATTCTGACTGACCTTTACACCATGCCCAAAACCATGAAGCAACTGGCGATAGTCCAGTTTTTTTCCTGGTTTGCCCTGTTTTCGTTATGGATATATACAACAGCCGGTGTAACTAGTCATCATTACGATATGGATCTGGAACCCGGTGAAGTATCTACATTGGTAGCAATCGCCGAAGATATGGAGGAAATGGAGGATGCCGACTGGTATGATGATGTGCCAAGAGTAGCTCGCGACATCTACCGATTTCAGGAAAGTGTGGAAGCGGGTGCTGAAGAAGCATCGGCTACTATGAGAGTGGTAAACTTTTTCAGGAGTCACGGTGAGGACCTCGATATCTCACAGGAGTTGGCTGACCGAATGGATCATATTTATGATGAATACAACGAGGGCGCGGACTGGGTAGGCATTGCATTCGCCGTTTATAACGGCTTTGCAGCTATCGTTGCGTTCGGGTTGCCGGTCATGGCCCGCTATACCAATCGCCGGATGACTCATGCCATTGCTTTGATTGCCGGGGCTGTGGGGCTGGTATCCGTTTACTATGTCCCAAACCCCAATTGGATATTGGCCTCAATGTTGGGGGTAGGTCTTGCCTGGGCGAGTATTCTGGCCATGCCAT
>SLJN01000283.1 GCA_007135115.1 Balneolales bacterium | reverse complement strand
CTTTGGCACCTACAGTAATCAGATCAAGTGTATCATTTTTTAAATGATCACTAAAATCCTCCTGAAGGCGATGTTCGATAACCCGAAACAAGTTATTGTTAAACCCGCCACATAGTCCGCGGTCTGAGCCAACGACAACGAATAGTACACGTTTTACTTCCTTGCGTTCCTGTAACAGAGGCAAGGTTGCATCGGAGTTTCGAATAAGCCGGGCAATGATCTCTTTCAGCTTAAAAGCATAAGGACGGGTGGCCATGATACGGTCTTGAGCTTTACGCAATCGCGCAGCGGCCACCATCTTCATTGCCTTGGTAATCTGCTGTGTGTTTTTGACCGAATTGATCCGGTCCCGTATATCACGAAGATTAGCCATAGCTGTTATTCACCTGAAGCCTTAAGCTGTTTCTGGATGTTAAATGCTTCTTCTTCCAGTTTAGTAGCAAGTTCATCACTGAGTTTTCCACTGGTAGCCACTTCGTTAAGTTCATCTGCAAACTTAACATTGATGGACTCCAGGTATCGGGATTCAAACTCGCTTACTTGTTCCAGTTCAAGGTCATCAAAGACGCCTTTGTTGTTAGCAAGAAGAACAGCTACCTGTTCAGGAACAGAAAGCGGGTTGTACTGTCCCTGTTTCAGTATTTCTACTGATCGGGCACCACGTGCCAGCTGCTTCTGTGTAGCCGGATCGAGATCGGAACCGAATTTAGCGAATGCTTCAAGCTCGCGGTATTGAGCAAGATCCAGCTTCATCGTACCGGCGAGTTTCTTCACCGCTTTGACCTGTGCCGATCCACCAACTCGGGATACGGAAATTCCGACATCAATAGCCGGACGAATACCGGAGTTAAACAGGTTGGACTGCAGGAAGATCTGTCCGTCTGTAATCGAAATCACGTTGGTCGGAATATATGCAGATACGTCACCGGCCTGTGTTTCAATGATCGGCAGAGCCGTCAGTGATCCTCCCCCCTTAAGTTTCGGACGAATGGCTTCGGGAACGTCGTTCATGTTTTTAGCAACGCTGTCGTTTTCGATAATTTTAGCTGCACGCTCCAGAAGGCGACTGTGTAAGTAAAAGACATCACCCGGATAAGCTTCACGACCTGGCGGACGACGCAGCAGCAGCGATACCTCACGATAGGAAACTGCCTGCTTGGAAAGGTCATCAAAAATAACCAGTGCGTGGCGACCGGTATCCCGGAAGTACTCACCAATAGCAGCTCCGGCATATGCGGCGATATAGCGAAGCGGAGCAGCTGTAGCAGCAGGTGCAGAGACAATAACAGAGTAATCTTTTGCTCCGTGTTCTTCCAGAACCCGGTTAACTTCAGCAATGGTTGATGCTTTCTGTCCCATCGCCACATAAATACAGTAAACGGGTTTGTCGGAATCCTGAGTTTTCTTCTGGTTCAGGATCGTATCAATGGCAATGGCCGTTTTACCGGTCTGTCGGTCGCCAATAATCAGCTCACGCTGACCTCTACCAATAGGAATCAGGGCGTCGATAGCCTTTATTCCGGTCTGAAGGGGCTCTTCTACCGGCTGCCGGTAGATAACGCCGGGTGCTTTTCTTTCCAGCGGCATTTGATGGGTTTCACCTGAAATGGGCCCTTTTCCGTCCACCGGACGTCCGAGAGGATCAATAACCCGTCCCAGTATCTCCTCACCGACAGGGATAGAAGCAATATCCTGGGTTCTTCTTACAGGATGCCCTTCTTCAACAAATTTAGAAGGTCCGAAAAGTACGATACCAACATTATCCTCCTCGAGGTTCAGGGCCATACCACGAACAGGATTACCGTCATCATCTTTGGAATCGGGCAGTTCGACCAGCTCACCGGCCTGAATGTGTGACAAACCATATACACGGGCAATCCCGTCACCCACTTCGAGTACGGTACCTACATCATAGGTTTCGGCTTCACCGTCGAGGCCCGAAAGTTGTTTTCTCAGAATCTCGGAGACTTCATCGGGTTTAACTTTGCTCATAAAGATCTTCTCTGTTCAAATATCTTGGTTTTTACTAATCAGGCAGCTGTACCGTGGAATAAGGCATCGAGCTTTTGGATTTTGTTCTTGACTGATCCGTCAATTACGGTATCCCCGATTTTAATGGTTAATCCACCAATCAAAGACGGATCTTCAATTAGTGTAAGCTCTATGGTTTTACCGGTTCGTTGTTCTAAAGCTTTCTTTAGAGCATCAACCTGCTTTTGATCGAGTTTTTTGGGATGCCGGACTTCGGCTTCAAGGATACCGTGATTTTGATTGTAGGTATCGATAAATGCTTCAGCTACAGCCCCAAGTAAATCTTCCCGGTTTTTCTTCAACAGCAGATTGATAAGTGCATAGGTAGCCTCACTGACAGAATCTGAAAGAAGATTTTCAATCACATCCTTCTTTTTTTGGTTGGATATGATCTGATTTTTCAGAAAGGTCTGCAGTTCACGAGACTCACTTACCATCGAACCGATTAAACGAGAGTCTTCAAGAACACGATCCAATACCCCTTGTTCAGCAGCCTGATCGTACCAGGCCTGGGCGTATCTTTTTGCTGCCTTTGGAATCAGCATGTTCAGTTCTTTGAAATATCTTTGATGTACTCTTCGACCAGTTTTTTGTTTTTCTGCTCGTCGAGTTCGGATTCAATAATTTTGGATGCAGCTTGTACAGCAAGGTCGGCCACTTCTTTTCTGAGTTCGACCAACGCTTTCTGTTTTTCCTGCTCAATAGTTTCTCGTGCCTGCTCGAGCATGGCTTCAGCCTCTTTTCGGCTCTTTTCAATTCGCTCCTGCCGGACAGCCTCAGCTTCATCGATGGCTTGTTTGCGAATTTCCTGAGCCTTTGATTCTGCCTCTTTCATCGCTTTTTCATTGTCGGCAGAAATCTTTTTTGCCTGCTCCATAGCAATTTCAGCAGACTCAAGAGAATCTTTAATTGAATTCTCCCGCTCTTTAAGCGCACTTAAAATCGGCTTCCAGGCAAATTTTGCCAGTAGAAACATAAACAATAGAAATGTTATGAGTATCCAGGCAAAGAGACCAAAGTCCACATCCAGCAGACTTTGAGCAATCACTATAGTCATGATTTAATCAGGTTTATGTCGATACGTTGAATTAAGCAACGATGACCAATAGGAACGAAAGAACGATTCCGGCAAGTGCTGCACCCTCTATAAGAGCGGCGGAAATCAGCATTGAAGTACGGATATCGTTGGATGCTTCAGGCTGTCGTGCAGTTCCATCCATTGCGCCTTTAGCAAGGTTACCGATTCCGATACCAGCTGCTAATGCGGATAGTCCTGCTCCGAGTGCTGCTCCTAATACTTCCATTTGATTACTCCTTATTTGTAGTGTTTAGTGTTAGATTTCGATTGAGTTCAATACATTTAATGATGCGCGTGTTCTACGGCATGACCGTGATCGGCATGGTGATCATGTTCTTCCACAGCAAGACCGATGAACAACGCAGAGAGAATCACGAAAACGTAGGCCTGAATAAAAGCGATAAACGCCTTCAGGATATAGACAAAAAGTGTGAGACCGATCCAGAATACTGATGAACCGTAAGCCGCTAATGCACCGAAGTGGATATCAATAATAAAAATGGCCGTTATCAGACTAAAGATGAGAATCTTTCCTGATGTCATGTTGGCAAAAAGTCGAATACACAGAGCAAACGGCTTTGTAAATTGGCTTACGATTTCCACCGGAATCATCATAATCTTGATAAACACCGGTACATCGGGAAACCAGAAAATGTGTTTCCAGTGATCTTTAGATGCAAAAATTTGTGTAGCCAGGAATGTCAGCACTGCCAGTGCTGCAGTGACGGTGACATCGGCTGTGGATGAAACACCCCAGGGAAGCAAGCCGAAGATATTCATGAAAAGGATAGCGAAAAAAGCCGTCAACAAATACGGCATAAACTTTTCATACTTGTCTTCCTGAATGTTCGGACGGGCAACATTATCGCGAATGAACAAAACCAGCGTTTCAAAAATATTCTGAAATATGCCATTAGGTTCAGAAGTGCGACCGACACCCTGACGGTATTTTCTGGCAAGCGGAACAAAAATTGCAAACAGAATGGCTATTGCAAACCAGAACCAAACCAAGTGCTTGGTAATTGAAAAATCGAAAAGTATTTGAGGCTGCCCTTCTTCGCGCTTTAGATCATAGCTTGCCGGAACTATGGCTCCATCCTGTGTTTCGTGTTCGCTATCGAGATAAGCCTTATCAACAAAGCCTCTATCGCTGTTTAATGCGCTGGTGGTTGAGCTAAAAAAATGAAACCCGTCTTCGGCGTAGAAAAATCGGGGCAGTTCTATAATACCGGCGGGTTGAAAATCGAGATAGTTACTGTCAACAACTTTGGAGAGTAGATCTACGGGGCTTGAATTTGAATCAGCATTTTGTTGTTCCTCACCTGCAAAAAGAGACTGATGGCTAAATGCTATTGTTATGGCAATCAGAATTATAATTCTGAAATACTGTTTCATTACTCCTTTATCGGTTGATTGGGTTTCATTTGGTTTATGACAGATTGTATCTCAATCACAGATTTATAAATATAGGAAATTAAGACCCCCAAAGTAAACCCGATCACGTGTAAAAATTCCAGAAAATATAACCCGATAACAGCACCGAGAATAAAGGTCAACTTAATGAGCATCCCACCAAAGGTCGCCGCCATAAACCGGTTCATAGATTGATGTTTTTGCCGGGAGATAACGGCATAGACAATTAGTGCAAGCAGCGACATAAATATACACCCTGCTGCGAAGGCATAGAAAATCTCAGCTTCCCAAACATAAAAAATGATCACTGCTGCAAGGATTAAAAAAGCCAGATCGGCAAGCAGAATCTTGCCTAAAAATGATCTAATCATGAATCGGAATTCTTAGTTCGGGATTTGTTTGAGGTTAGCACGAAAGTTCGCCACAATAAATTAAAAAAACCGGCAAATCCTATCAGGATTCCGGTCAACACCCCCCATGGAGTCCAGTCGTATCGTTGGTCCAGAAATACACCCACGACAACCGGTACCACAAATGTGAGCATGATCTGAATTCCAAGCGTGAGATACGGTGCAAGCTTGCGGATATCTCCGGCTAATTTACTCATGATTATACTGGGTTATATACCGGGATGATTCCCGTTCGTACTCATCCCCGTTTATCGGGCCTGATCTTATTGGATCGGGAATATAAAGACTATTTAACCTATAACCATGGGTAGTTGCATCCGATTCAATATCAGTGAGATTGCAACGTGATCTCGAAATACCGGCAGAGACCGGTGATGTGAGCAGATAATCAGCTTTCGGCAGCCTCTTCGGTGGTAGTCTTTAGCCCCATCTTGCCGGAAGATTTATTACTGCTTTCCGGTTTGGAACTCATTCGGCATGCACCATCGAAACTGGCGCCCTCTTCGATAATAATCACTTTGGTGTTGATATCGCCTGTTACTTTAGCCGTTTTGCGGAGAATCAGCTTGTTGGATATTGTAATTTCACCTTCAATAGTTCCGGCTACATCCGCTTCTTTAGCCTGAACATCACCTTCAACTTTACCGGTTTGGGTAACAATGCATTTGCCACCGGCTTCTACCTGACCTTCGAGCACACCCGAAACCCTTACATCGTTCTGTGTGTTCAATGAACCCTTCATCCGGGATTGTTCACTGATCATATTAACTGTGGGGTGAGCAGCCGCGCCGTTATTTGAATTACTTGCCATAGAGTTTGTGGTTGAGTTATTCTTTGATTTAAACATGAATGATCATTAATTAATGTTGTGAAAATAGAGTTCCGGGTCGAGTGGAACGCCATTGTTCCATAATTCAAGATGCAAGTGCGGACCCGAAGAATGAAGACCTGTTGATCCTACACTTGCTATAATATCCCCGCTACGTACGACATCTCCTACCTGCTTCATTAAGTTGCGACAATGTTTATATACGCTGACATATCCGCCCGAATGTTGAACATAAATCACATAACCATTATCCATCGTACGATCACTGTTGATGACCACGCCATCAGCTATACTTGTGACGATAGCACCCTCTTCAGCGGCGATATCAAGTCCGTAATGGTTGGATTCCGGTTTATACATTCGCGTGGTTGTGCCTTCTACGGGTAAACTTACCGGAAAAGAAGGGTCCGACGATAAAAACGCACTATGGATAATTTGATTCGGATCCATTGCCAAAGCCCCCTCAAATCGAGATGACTGAAAAGCTGGTGATTCAACGGATCCGGTATCCTCATGCATGTAGTCCGAGACATCCACATCGCCTGTTGTGAAAGTAGTATCGGTACCTCCGGCGACGGCAGACTGCATTTCCGCAAGTTGTTCATCACGGGTATCAAGGGAGTCCTGCAAAGCGATAACCTGACGTGAAATCTCCTCGACGGAGTCCCTCATTTCCTGGTCTGATGCCCTGAATAGCATTCCTCCAAACGGGGTAACATATAAAAACAGGAAAAAGACGAGTACCAAAGCCACAGCTCCACCCGTGATACCAAATAACATGTGTATCGGCCTTATAATGTAGGTTTCAGGATTCTCCGGACGTTCGTCATCCACAATGATGAGTTTTACGTCTTCACTGCGGCGCCTGAAGAGTTTTTGAAGAAGCTCTTTCATTTGGGTGAAATGGGGTTAATGCTGTGGGTTCCAGCAAGGTTGTGCAAGCAAACGTCTTTCACAAGGATTCTACAACGATAAGGAGCTTTGTATAAAAATGAAAGTATCGAAGATTTGCGCTACCTTATTGAGAGTAGTTTGTATCCTGGGTTCATTTACATCTGCAATCTTATATGACAAACCGTCAATCTGCTATCTCTCAGAGTCATTGAGATACTTGCTAAGGCTATCTGATTCTGCACAACATAATCATCCAGCCTATTCGAATTGATATCAGATTGTTGATTTCAGATAGCAAATTGCAGATGTAACGGGACCACCTATGCACCGGACTATGCACCGGAATAATTCGGCGCCTCTTTAGTAATTTGCACCGAGTGCGGATGTCCTTCCCTCACTCCTGCTGCGGTAATCCGAACAAGGTCGGCTTGTTTCAATTCATCAATATTTGCCGCGCCACAATATCCCATTGCAGCACGTAAACCACCGGTCATCTGGTAAACGACTTCTCCGAGGGTGCCTTTGTAGGGAACGCGGCCTTCAATACCTTCCGGTACAAGTTTGCGGATATCGTCTTCAACATCCTGAAAATACCGGTCCTTGCTGCCACTGCTCATCGCTCCGATACTGCCCATACCCCGATAGGCTTTGAATTTTCGGGATTCATATATGATGGTCTCGCCCGGACTTTCCTCCACTCCAGCAAACATAGAGCCCATCATAACTGCATCGGCTCCTCCGGCTATCGCTTTGGGAACTTCTCCTGTTTGTTTTATTCCGCCATCAGCAATAATGCCAAGATCGTTGTTAGCTGCGTATTCAGCCACTTCCATAATGGCACTCAACTGGGGAACGCCAACACCGGTAACAATTCTTGTAGTACAGATGGATCCCGGTCCGACCCCTACTTTTACCACATCAGCTCCGGACTCTTTAAGTGCTTGAGCTGCTTTTGCTGTAGCTATATTACCGGCTACCAGATCTAAATCGGGGAATTTCGATTTAACATTCTCAACTGTTTTAAGCACACCCCGGGAATGTCCATGTGCCGTGTCTACTGTGATGATATCAACACCGGCTTCTTTTAGGGCGGTTACCCGGTCTATGGTATCTTCCGCAATACCAACCGCAGCACCGGTTCTCAGGCGACCTAAATTATCTTTACAGGCATTCGGAAAGTTCTTTTTCTTTTCGATATCCTTAAATGTAATCAACCCGACAAGCTTATCGGATTCATCAACTATCGGCAGCTTCTCTACTTTGTATTCCTGCAGAATTTCTTCAGCCTGCTCCAGGGTAGTTCCGATTTTTGCAGTAACCAGATTTTCATGGGTCATGATAGAGCCGAGATTACGATTGCGACCGCGCTCAAATCTCAAATCCCGGTTAGTCACGATTCCCTGTAGCTTTCGCGTATCGTCAACAATGGGAATCCCACCGATTTTATGCTTTGCCATCAACTCTCTGGCATCATGAACGGTATGATCGGCACTAAGAGTAAGCGGGTCGACGATCATACCGCTTTCACTGCGTTTTACCAGTCTCACCTGCTCTGCCTGATCCTCGATACTCATATTTTTATGGATCATCGCAATGCCCCCCTCCCGGGCGATTGAAATTGCGAGCCGGTACTCAGAAACTGTATCCATAGCTGCACTTACGATCGGGATATTCAACTTTAGATTTTTTGTCAACTGAACTGATGTATCAACATTTCTGGGAAGCGTTTCCGAGTATCCCGGAACCAGGTAAACATCATCGTAGGTAAGTCCTTCTCGTGTCACGCGGTCATTATATTCTTTGGCAGCCATGGATCTGAATTATGTGGATGGATGACTAAAAATTATTCAGCATACGTAGCATACTGAATTTTAGTTTAAACCGAATCCGCAAATTAATAAAAGGAAGGCACCGAGTGACTTTTGTGCACCTTTAGAAAATACCAGGCAAGCAGAAAAAGGTGAGCTGCAGTAGCGCTACCTGTTCTGAGAAGTCTTTAGCGAAGCTTATGATCTGTCAGACCATATAAAGATAAGGTTTCCAGTTCTCATCTATCGTGCCGCAAAAATCACGTAAGAAAATGATGTGATTGGGTTTATAAGGCTTGCGGGAAATCTTCATATTAGCCTCTTTCGGGGTACGATTGCCCTTTCGATGATTACAGGTTGTACATGCTGTTACAAGGTTCTCCCAGTTGTCCCTACCGCCTCTGCTTTTAGGAATTACATGATCAATAGTCAATTTATCCGACTTACCGCAATATTGGCACTTATGCTTGTCACGCTTCAGGATGTTCTTCCGGGACAGCACGATTTTCTTGTATGGTATCCGCGCGTAATTTCTTAGGCGAATCACGGATGGGTAATCG
>SLJN01000286.1 GCA_007135115.1 Balneolales bacterium | reverse complement strand
CTTGCGCGTTCACGGAATGATCTTCACGAAATTCCCGGCGGTACTCACCACCAAGCAGTGTATTTAAGTTATGATCACCGGCAATGGTAGTGATGTAGTTCAACGTCGGGTTAATGTTGAAGTTGGTTACTTCACGAGTTGCCTCAAACCCTGTTCCGCCATCATCTGCATAGTATCCTTCGGGGGGACGATAGTTGGTATCCCGATACATGTTGTAATCTACACCGAGATTGTTTCTAAGCATCAAGTTCTCTGTGAAGCTGTAGGTCGCAGAGACATTCGTAATGATTTGTCGCGCCTGATTGAATCGGTCTTCAATCGTTACCGCCTCAACCGCGTTACCAAAAGGAGGTACATCAGGGTTGAAAATTCCCTCTTCACGATTGATCCAGGGATTTTCGACCGGAGGAGCAAGTGGTGTCCCGAAAAGAATACCATTAATGAAGTTACCTTCCTGAACCGACCCTTCACGAGTTTCGGTTGATAAGCTTACGTTGCTTTCAAAGGAAAGTCGATCCGATGCTTCATGATCCAGGTTTGCTCTCAGAGCGTAAGAGTCGTAGTTGGATCTAATGAATTGGCCTTCGCGATAGTCGTAAGAACCGGACACGTAGAACCTTGTACTCTCGGTACCACCACGGGCTGAAACGGAATACTCCTGCATAAGTCCATTACGGTAACCTTCATCCTGCCAGTCGTAGGTTACCAGGTCTTCGTCATTTTGCCACCGCTCAAGCTGGTCTTCCGGTAAGAATGCCGGTGCAATGGCCGCAGCAGGTGTTCCTGCATTTTCCCACGCTTCGGAAAGCACTTCCCACCACTCATTTGCGTCTAATACATCGAAGCGCTCTGTTTCAGAAACAGAACCAATCCGACTGCTTGCTGAAATTTGAGTTCTACCGGCTTCACCTCTTCGAGTAGTAATCAATACCACGCCATTGGAAGCCTGTGCACCATATATAGAAGCAGCAGAAGCATCTTTCAATACTTCAATAGACTCAATATCACGCGGACGGATGTTCGACAGTGGGTTAGCAGAACCCTGTGTAGCAATATCGCTATCGGCATTAATGGGTACACCATCAACAACGAACAAAGGATCGTTACCACCGGTAATAGATCCACTTCCACGTACACGCATGTAGATTCCTCCGCCAGGCTCACCGGTTAAACCTTGAACCTGAACTCCTGAGGATCTCCCCTGAAGTGCCTGGTCGGCCGTAACAGCCGTTTGTCTTTCGATTTGACGAGACTGAAGAGAAGAAATGGAGCCGGTAACCTCACGCTTACGCTGCACTCCATAACCGGTAACAACGAGCTGATCCAATCCGAGAACATCGGGCTCCAACTCAACATCACCGACATTCAGTTCTTCGCCATCAGAAACTGAAATATCCATTACATGTTCGCGATATCCAACAAATCGCAATGACAGTTCGTGATCGCCTGCCGGTACTTCAAGGGTGAATTCACCTTCTAAACCAGTGTTAGTTCCCAGATCCAGTGCACGTACCTGCACCGTAGCTCCGGGTAACGGTTCACCTTCTTCAGAGTCAACTACATTTCCGATGACCGTACCTTGAGCATGCACAAGTGCAAACAAAGGCACTATCAGAAAAGTAATGACACTTAACGACAGTATTTTTTTCGCCATATAACTACCTCCGTATATGTAGTAGGTATTGTTTTTTTTGGTTATTTATCATAAAGAAGGCTGCTCCTTTATGATATGTGACTCATTGCATACAAGCGTAACACTATTTTACACTCCGTTTTTAAAAAGACCTCATGAATGAGTTAAGAAAATATAAAGAATTTACATTCCTGAATACAATATAAAATATATCAGTTTTTATTAACATTCATACTCAAGAACATTCAATCAACAGGCAAAGTCATCATAAGTAATTGCATTTTCATATTTTTCAAATATTTAATGCAACAAAACAACAAATTCAACCTTATCTCCAAGCACACTCTAACAACCCCTTAGAGCACAATTACAAACTTGATCTTTTTAATATTAATTGTCAATAGAAGCAAAAACACTTTTAAACAAATATCAAATACTTGATTTTTTTTGTTTTAATTGCCATGACCAATAATTTAAATTTTGTAAATTTTAAAATTCAACAATTCATGTAAGGGCGTGATACTCACAATTTCCATTATCAAACTATAAACTTCACAAGTTCCATAATTCTCTTATGATACTGATTAATTCCTACTTATCCCTTTTTTTTGGTATAATGACCTCAATCTTCCCTTGTAGGTCCTTTTAAAAGTTGAATCTCATTTTTTTCTTTGATTATAGTACTTGTAAGTCAGGAACTTATAGAAGTTTTTTTCACCCATGATTATTTATCAATCGGACAAACCATTGCTCTATTAACCATCACCAAGATTCCAATAGGCTTTACTGAGGCGATTTTTTACATAACTATTCAGGATCGAAGTTCAAAAATTAACGCTAATTATTTGTAAGGGACTTCTACTATATGCTCCATAATATTTAGTTATATCAACAACTTATATGAAGTGATTACTGCATTGTTTAATGGTTGCGTCGCATTTTATTAAATAAAAAAAGGCGGTGCTTCTACTGAAACACCGCCTTTCATAGTTTTTATCTAAAGGATCAACTTATTCGTCAGCTTCACCTTCAAAGTTAGTCGTTCGATCCCGGCTGACGTCACTGTACGAAACAGAAGACGGTGAGAACGAATAGTTATCATCACTCGGGGTGATGGTGTAGTCTTCACCCGGAGATACGCGGAACAGATAATTTCCTTCAGCATCGGTCTCAACAGTTTCGCTGTCAAAACCTGCTGAAAGCTCAACAGAGATTCCTTCAAGCGGAGCGCCTGTATCAGCGTCTGTTATAACACCGCTGAGGTTAACTACCGGTGTAGCCTCAAAGTCTGCAGTTTCATCTGCACTGATATCGGAGAATTCTACCGAGTCAGGATCAAACACGAAGTGATCCGCACTCGGTTCTACCAAGTAATCTACTCCCGGCTTCACATAGATGGCGTAATCACCATCGGAATTCGGTGTGACGGAGGCGAATGCGACAGGATCATCACCTGAGATGTCGTAAACCGATACGGTTACATTTTCCCATGGATTATCTTCATTGTTGTTTTCCAAAGTGAAGATTCCAGGACCCATATCCTCTTCGGTAATGCTTCCGCTGATGGATACCGGATCAAGGGCGACGAAATTGGCATCGGTGATCGGTGTGGAGACATCTTCGAAACTCAATGACATCGGTTCGAAGAAATACAACACATCATCATTAGCAATGTGAGCATTTTCTTCATTGTTATTGCCATTGTCGTTTTCATCCGCGACACCCGGATCAACCGGAGTAATGGTGTAACTTCCACCCGCAAATACCGAGAAGAAGTAAGCGCCGTCGCTGGTTACCGTTTCCGCAGAGGATGAACCACTTAACTGAACTTCAATTTCATCAAGGGCTTCACCGTCTTCATCCTCAATCATACCACTAATCTCAACCTGACGCTCCACATTGAGTGTAAATGTATCATGATTAAGAGAAGGATCTACATCACCACCATTTACAAGTTGCACGGTTATCGAAAATGATTCACCCTGATCGATTTCGTCAACATTTAGAGTTATGGGAATGAATGTAGATACGGTATCCTGAGCAATGGTAACGCTGGATTCACCCAGATCAAATTGATCGCTTTCGCCGGTTGATTCCACAAGTTCGAAATTAACCGACAGGTCACTTTGTGCATTTCCATGTCTGCTGATCAGATTGACATTCGCCTGATAGGTTTGCTGCCCTTCTGCATCAGCTGCAATAACATGGGATGCACTTAACGGATCAAACTCCGCAATATCGGGACCTTCATAGCGATGGTCCCTTTCTTCGAATAGGGAGTCGCAGGAAGCAAACAGCAAGCCCGCAACTACAAATACGCTGAAAAATTTTAAGGTTTTCATAATGATTTCTGCTTTCATTGATTAGTATCCCGGGCTTTGTACCAGATCGTCGTTCAGCTCAACCTGCGAATCTGCAATAGGTGCGAGCAGCCTGAAGTCGTCATAGGAAATGGTACTTTGACCGGTTGGTGCCGGTTTAGGTATATCCATTCCTCGGCGCTTGAGGTCGAACCAACGATGCCCTTCAAATGCCAGTTCAAGTCGTCTTTCGGTCATGATGGCATTCATCAGAGCATTACCCGAGACATCCAATTCAGAAGCAGATCGTGATGCCCGCAATTCATTGAGCGTATCAAGTGCATCACCTTCATCATTCAATCCTGCTTCAGCTTCTGCTTTAATAAGCATCATTTCTGCGTAGCGAATCACCGGCGTATTGTCGGTCCACACATCGTTCCACTGATTGTATTTGACAGTGTAGTAATACCCACTGCCCTCGTGAAATGGATAGTGGGCGAGGCGTTCATCACTGCTTTCAAACAGATCTACGAAATCTTCAGCAGGAACGTTTGCATGCCATTGCGCCGGAAGAAGGTAGGGACTCAGTGCATCGTTAACACCCAATGATTCATCCTGGTTCTGGATGGATACTTCAAAGAGTGCTTCCGGATTTGGATTTCCACCAAACATTTCCGCTACAGCTGACCCGGAGGTTAATCCTGCTCCTACATCCGAAGCAGCATCCATTGCCTGCTGAGCAAAATCCCGGGCTCTTTCCAAATGATTTGAATTGGCTCCGGCTTCAGATTGATACAATGCAACTCTGGCTGAAAGGCCAAGTGCTGCAGCGTAGTTTCCGAAGAAAGAAGCACTGCTACCGGTTCGTCCGTGTTCAGCGAGTAGCGTTCTGGCATTATCCAAATCGGATTCAATCTGCTCATAAACATCCGTTATAGGAACACGTCCCCGGAAATCGGCACCAGGTACATCTTCTACCGGCTCTGTTCTGAGAATCACCGATACATCAAAATCATTGGGAACCATACCCGGCTCATAACCAAATGTTTTGGTGAGATCGTGATAGAGAAGCGCCCGCATGAAATACATTTCACCCAGAATGCGATCCCGGTCGGTTTCATCTTCCTCAATTTCATCAAGGTTGATTTCCGGAATGTATTTCAGTACCAGGTTGATATCGTTAATAGCCTCATAATAAGGCTGCCACATCGGGCTCAGATGTCCACCTGTAGATGCGGTATTGTTGGTACGGGACTGGTGACGGCTCGCGCCGGGTCGCAGACGACCGTTATCAGCCAGCAAGTCGGGGACGATGGCCATAACGTTGCCATAAGCCCCCCAGCGATACATATGAGCATACACCCCTTGGGATAATTGCTCAAGACTTTCAAAGTTTTCGGTTACCACTTCGGGTGATACCGATTGTGCAGGTTCCACCTCCAGGAGGTCGCAGGCATTCATAAGAAGGCCTGCAACCACGAAAAGGGAACCCAGTGAAATAAGTTTCTTCATGATGTAATTCTATTTACAAATTCGAGTGAATCAGTTCAGATCAGAAGTCGATCGAAATGCCACCGGAGAAAGTTCTTGGTTGTGGGTAGAAAGCATTTGAGGTGCCCACTACTTCAGGGTCCATACCGGGATATTCCGTCCAGGTTACCAGGTTAGTGCCCTGAGCAAAGAAGGTCATACTTCCAATACCAAGAGTCTGGCTGATGGCATCGGGGAGTAAGTAGCTCAATCGCACGTCTTTCAGCCGGATGTAAGAAGCATCTGCTACGTGCCGGCTGGAACTGGTTCGGAATTCGGCATCACCGGGGTGATTACCTGACGGATATACTCGAGCGATGTCGGTTACATCACCAGGCTGCTGCCAGCGATCCAGCATATTACGGGTCATATTACCGGTGAACTGCGGTGTCTCCAGGAAGAAAGTCTGTTGCTGGAGGAATGTTTTAGAACCCATATCGAACTGGAAGAAGACATCCAGAGAAAGTCCCCGATAAGAGAAGGTGTTATTCAAACCACCATAATAATCGGAAAACGGGCTTCCCTGAATCTGTGCATCACCAATGGGTGCAGGGTTATAGGTGATGTTACCGTCGGAGTCGTACCACATAGATCGACCGCTTGCCGGGTTTACACCTGCAAAAGTCGGATAGTAGTATACGTCAATCGGCTCACCTACAAACCATTCATCATTGAGAGACTGCTGATCATCTACCAGAGAGGTAATTTCATTGCGGATGAAAGTGATGTTGAAATCGGTAGTCCACTGGAAACCGCCACGGTTTAAGTTTACTGAGCTGATTTCAAACTCTATACCTTCGTTACGTACTGACCCGACATTGTCTACATAGTTTTCGAAACCGGAATCCCATGGGAGACTTACATCGAGCAACAAATCTTCGTTGTCGGTTCGGAATAAGTTGATATCACCAAAGATTCGGCCATCAAAAAGTTGATAGTCAAGACCAATGTTGATTTCTTTGGATGATTCCCACCCCAGGTTCGGGTTAGCCAGCTGTGTAGGCCGGAGAACCGGAGCACCCTGATAAGAGGTCGGAGCACCGAACAAGCCACGAGCAGCAAAGTTACCGATAGCGGCATTACCCGTTGTTCCGTAGCTGATTCGGGGTTGGAGTTGACTTATGAAATCAATATCGGAAAGCACGTCTGCTGTAAGATCGTATCCAACAGAACCAGAGTAGAACAATCCCCATTGATTATCGCGACCAAATCGGGATGAACCGTCATAGCGAATGCTTGCAGTTGAGAACAGGCGCTCGTTAAAGTTATACTGAACGCGGCTGAATAAACCTGCAATTCGGTACTGAGTCTGAAAACCTGCTCCACTTGTAATATTAGCTGCCGAGTTGACGGTACGGAACAATCCGGAGGGATACCCCTGGGCATTTACCGAGTGTTCTTCTCTGAATTCGCGACGATACTCAGCACCAACAAGGGTGTTGAAGCTATGATCACCTGCAATAGTCGTGAGGTAGTTTAAGGTTGGGTTAATATTGAAGTTTACCACCTCTCTCGTTGCCTCAAAACCGGTTCCGCCATCGTCACCATAATACCCCTCAGGTGGACGATAGTTGGTATCCCGGAATAAATTATAATCGACACCAAGGTTATTTCGCAAAATGAGGTTGTCTGTAAACCGGTAAGATGCTGCCACATTGGTAACGATCTGACGGGTTTCATTCAAACGATCCTCAATGGTAACCGCTTCTACGGCATTACCAAACGGAGGAACATCAGAGTTAAAAATACCTTCATCGCGATCAATCCAGGGATTTTCTACCGGTGGAGCAATAGGTGTACCGAAAAGAACACCATTGATGAAGTTACCATCACGAATGGAACCTTCCTGACTCTGAGTAGACATGCTGATATTGGTCTCGAAAGAAAGCCGATCCGAAGCATCATGATCTAAATTCGCCCGGAGTGCGAACGAGTCATAATTCGAACGGATAAATTGACCTTCACGGAAATCATACGAACCGGAAACATAGAACCGGGTAGACTCGGTACCACCTCTTGCTGACAGCGAATACTCCTGCATCAAACCGGTACGGTAGCCTTCATCCTGCCAATCGTAAGTTACAAGGTTATCACCCGCCTGCCACCTATCCAACTGCTCGGGTGGCAAAAACGAGGGAGCAATGGCTGATGCCGGAAATCCATCATTTTCCCAAGCTTCGGAAAGCACTTCCCACCATTCATTAGAGTCCATGACATCAAATCGATTGGTTTCCTGAACAGCACCAATTCTGCTGCTCGCAGAGATCTGAGTACGACCGGCCTCACCACGCCGAGTAGTAATCAAAACTACTCCGTTGGCTGCCTGTGCGCCATAAATAGAAGCGGCCGAAGCATCTTTCAATACTTCAATAGATTCTATATCTCTGGGTCTAATGTTGGAGAGCGGGTTTACCGAACCTTGTGTAGCTATATCACTTTGAGTGTTAATCGGTACCCCGTCAACTACAAAAAGCGGGTCGTTACCTGCTGTGATGGAGCCACTGCCTCGCACGCGCATGTAGATACCACCACCCGGTTCACCGGTTAGACCTTGTACCTGGACACCTGAAGATCGTCCCTGAATGGCCTGGTCGGGCGTAATCGCTGGTTGGCGTTCTATTTGACGTGCTTGTAAGGAAGAAATCGAACCTGTAACCTCTCGTTTTCTCTGAACACCATAACCTGTGACGACCAACTGGTCCAATCCCAGAATATCAGGAGCCAACTCAAGTTCACCAAGGTCGACTTCTTCGCCATCGGCAACGGTCACCTCTAAGGAAAGTTCACGATACCCGACAAAACGAGCTGTTAAGTCATGCGTTCCGGCCGGAACATCCGACAGCGTGAAGGCACCCTCTACATTCGTGTTAGTTCCAAGGTTTAATGCTCGGATCTGTATAGTTGCACCAGGAAGTGGTTCCCCCTCCTCTGCATCTACGACCGTTCCCACTATCGTTCCTTGCGCATGCACAACAGCATATAAAGGAATAAGCAGGAAGGCAACTACTGCTGATAACAGTATTTTTTTATACATACTTGACCTCATGTTTTGGTTAGATGTGCTGACAGTCTTACCCGGATTGCAAAAACCCCCATTTTTACAAACAGGCATACTGCCAACTGTTTTGTAATCAGATAGTTATCAGTGTTAACTTTACCTTTGTTTGATGTATTCATTTAAGCTCTACAAGCCTTCTGTACTTCTCTCTACAGGGCTAACACATTCTTCTATCAGGAAGACATTGCTATTTTAACCACACTTTTGTTAAAAAACAACAATTATTTTTAAATAATGTAAATTTTAATGATATGAACCCCATGCAACTGGCTCCAAATACCCATGAAATCTGTGTTATTAGATTGACAAAGGATCAAATTTGAAATGGATTTTTTAAAAAATCTTGTTTTCACCCTTTGTTTTAATGTAAGGTGAGTTCTGTTCAAACTTTATTCATTGTAGAATTATCCATGAAATCAACTAATCTTAATGAAGAACAAAAAAACGACGAATTAGATTAGTCGGAGCTCTAATTTATCAACCCTGAGTTACCCTGAATTTGCCT
>SLJN01000097.1 GCA_007135115.1 Balneolales bacterium | reverse complement strand
GTGATCCTCTAAACGGACAATTTCTTGTAGCTGCTCGACATTCTCAACTTGGAATGGGCTTTCTTCAGAACCATCACCCGCGGGAAACGGGGATTCCAGAGTAGTAAAAGAGCCCGTAGCCCATTCTCCTTCACCGGCCCTATTTGTGCCACGCACCCGCCAGAAATAGGGGGTGTTATAATCCAAGAAAGATTCTGTGGTGGAAAAACTCGTGTCAGTAAGCGTTTCGTCTTCAATTAATGAGTCAAAGTCTTCATCGGTGGAAATCTGAATCTGATAACCGGATGCTAATTCTGCTTCTTCCCAGGTAAACTCTGGCTGGATTGCTATATCATCTGAGTCTTCTACCGGATAGCTCAGTACAGCCATTTCAGGTACATCAAGTTCCGGCTCATCGAGAGCATCCACATCCTCCCAATACAAGGCAGGGTATCCTTCGGTTAATAACCATTTTTCTTCAAAATCAAATTCGGGCATATTGAGGAATGCCTCTTGATCGATCATCTGATCTGTTTCCAATCCTATGATATTATCAGAATCTTCAGGGATGCTTCCAGTGAAGGGGGCACTCTGCTCAGAATTTTCATTATCCCAATAGCTGTTTGTGTATGTTGCATTATTAAGCCCTGCTAATGCTCCCCGGTTAACACCGGATGACTCAATTATACCACTTGCATAGGTATGAGTTATGGTTCCGCTGGTGTGATAACCAGCCACTCCTCCAACAAGATTGGCACCTGATACAGAGGCATGAGAGTATGAAAATTCAATGACCGTTTCGCCGAAAGTCGCGCCGATCAGTCCGCCAATTTGGGCTCTGTTATCTCCAACACCTTCAACATTGCCTTTGCTGTAGGATTCTGAAATATGCCCTTCTTCATAGGATTGGCCAAGCAATCCGCCCACACGTGTGTTTCCGCGTACAATTCCTTCCACGAATGATTTTGTTACTACACCTGAATTGACGCCGGCTAATCCGCCTACATCTAAATTTCCGGTGATATCAACATCGGTCAGTCCAAGATCGCGAATAAATTCAGCCGTGGTTTTTCCAAAAAGCCCTACAATAGGCATTTCATCTCTATTTATATAAAGGCCTGAAATGACATGCCCGTCACCATCATAGCTGCCGGAAAATGTATTGTCAAAGTCTCCTATGGGTTCAAATCCACTGCCATCGTTCCAGTTTTCGGTATCAGCAGCATCAATATCGGAAACCTGTATGAAATGCTTGTCCCGATCAATCAGATTGATGGCCTGTAGTTGGGTAATGGTTTCGATTTGATAAGGGTCTTCCTCAGTTCCCGAACCGCCGGCATAAGGTGCATTTTCAATGGTAAATGACCAGGTATCACTCCAGTCGCCTTCATCACCCAGATTGTTTTCGCCTCTGACTCTCCAGTAATAGGTAGTAGCCCATTCCAATTCCGTATCGAATTGCAGATTTGTGGATGTGCCTTCACGAGTACGGATGATTTCTTCAAAATCAGAGTCTTCGGCAACCTCAACTCTATATGCCGATGAGTTATCGTCGGATTGCCAGCTCAGTAAAGCCTGAAGTTCAATGTCATCACTCATATCGGCAGGCGAATCAAGTGAAATTTGATCCGGTTGATCTGCATCCGGCAAATCTAAGGCATCTACATCCTCCCATTCAAGGGCAGGGTACGATTCGGTTAACAACCAGCCGTCCTGAAAATCAAATCCAGCAAAATTGGAGAAGGCTTCTTCCCCGGTCATCTCTTCTGTATTAAGGCCGGTTGCATCATCAAGATCGTCGCTGCCGCCGGCTGATAAGTCATCATTAATCTCTGAATTCCAGTACCCGAAACTCAGTTCAGATGAAGAACCCATTGTGCCCAGAAAAGCACCTGTATCACCATCTCCTGAAACTTCAGAGATAGTATATGCCGCGGTAAGCGATCCTCCTGAAAAAGAACCGACCAGACCGCCGGTGATGTTTCCGCCACTAACCGATCCGGTTGAATATACGTTCTCGACATCACCACCAATAATTCCGGTAAATCCACCAGCACTGGGTCCGGTATTGGTTACGTCACCGGTCGCGAAAGAATTTGTAACTACGGCATCTTCCGTAATAAATGCGCTGAACCCCCCTGTTTGCTGATTACCGGTTACGGTTACATCGGCGTGAGATTGATCGATAGTACCATAAAGATGAACCCCAACCAGGCCACCGGAATTTAAATTTCCGGTGACTTCCCCGGTAACCGAAACATTGGAGACGGCTCCGTCTTCAATTCTTCCAACCAGTCCCCCAACCCGGGTGCTTCCGGTAATGGATACATCGGCAAGATTGAGATTGTGCACATCAGCCTCAATCCACCCGAAAAGACCAACATTTTCAGTTACAGGACGGTCAATGGTAAGTTCCGTTATTTCATAATTATCACCTTCTAAGGAGCCGGTGAAGGGAGATTCTTCAGTACCTGCAGGTTCAAATCCCTGACCGTCGTTCCAGTTTTCGGTATCGGAAGCGTCGATATCATTACCAAGAATAAAATGGGCATCAAGATTTAACGCCATTTCCTGAAGTTGACCAAGATTAGTAATGATATACGGGCTTGTCTCGGTACCATCCCCATCACCCGAAAATTGTGCTTGAGCCGGTAAGACTGTCGCAAACACGAGCAATAATGGGATGGTTAGTTTGCTAAGTAGTATTAAATTTTTCATAAGTATGTTTTTTTACTGTTACACGTAATGGTCGTACAGGCCTGGCCTCCGAGACTTCTATATTGCTACTTGTTATCAGTTGCCCTACCCCCTGCGTTAAGTGTGCAGCTTGACCACATTTTGTTAACTGAATCCTGCATCAAAAAAGACTCTGAATAACCTTATGTCAGGACCCCGTTTTGTCGATAGAGGAAAATGGATATTAATTCGGGAACCCGCCTGAAAAAAGGTTCCGGATTTCGGAAAAAGGATTCCGAAAATCGGAAAACAGCAGTTTTTGTATTTTTAACAGTGATGGGCCATTCCGGGTATTTTTCCACTATTGCTATTGGAATTCCGAAATTATTACCAGTGGGATTAAGCTACTCCCTAAGGACAACTACAAACCAAGCGGAATAACCAGTGGTTATAAATTTTCCCATGAGCCTGGACAACCGCTTTTTGGCTTGATGATCTTTACTCTGCAGCTGATTGCGATGTTTGTTCGCTATTTGCAATAGAGGTGAACTGTTTGGGAGTCATGCCGGTAAAATTTTTGAATGCCGAGTAGAATGTGGAGCTGGAGTTGTACCCGCATTCATACATCACCTCATTTATCCGGTAGGAATTATCAGCATTGCTCAATATGCTTCGGGCTTTATTGATGCGGTATAAATTCACAAAATTACTGAAATTCATATCCGCATACGTTGAAATGGCCATAGACACATATTTCTCATTTGATGAAAGCTTATCCGCTACTTTTTTCAAGCTGAGTTCGGGTTCGGTGTACAGCTCCTCACTTTCAAACAGTTCTGTGATCCTCTTGAATAATTGAAATTGGGGATCCGATGTTTTAGTCTTCTCATTACGCTCACTCTTTTCGGTATCGATTACCTGATAGGTAAGTTTATTAAAATTGTGCAGCAGTTCTTTATTTCTTTGATAAAGCGCCTTCATGTTTCGATTGCGGTGGATTAAAAAAAGTATGAGTCCCACTGCTCCCAAACCCACTAATACGAGTGATAGATTTAGAAAAAATATCTGAGTGCGCTGTTTAGTAGCCAGCTCTCTGCTATGTTCAAGTTCCTGCGTTTTGAGCTCTGTTTCATACCTGGTCTGCATATCAGCAATCGCCTGTTCCCGATCTTCGCTGAATTGCTCGGTTATTAACTCATGGTATTCCAGATGGTAGCTAAGCGCCTCTTCAAAATTGCCAAGTGCAGTATGTGCCTCTGAAGTATGTTCATTTAATGTTCGCATAACATGCCCAAGCTCCATAATGCTGCTATAGGTCCTTGCACTGTCATACGATACCAACGCCTGTTCGTAATTACCCTGCCTGTGATACGCACGGCCGATACTCATATGGTTAAGAACTATACCGTAGTCAAGGCCCATTTCACTGGCTATTTCCAAAGACTGCTGGTTGTAATCATGGGCTTTTTCGTGGTTACCGAGGTTGTTGGAATATACATTGGCTATATTTAACAGGTTTTGAGCCACTGTAAACCGATCCCCTTGTTCTCTGGCCAGCGACAGGTTATCTTCCATATACACCAAAGCAAGCTCATATTCCCCTGCACGCCGGTAAGAAGTAGCCAAATTGGAATTGATCTCTAATAGTTTGCCTACATCATCTACCGATTTCGCAAGTTCCTGTGCAACAAGATAAAACCGAATGGAAGTTTCATAATCTCTAATATCGTAATAGGTAACTCCGAGACGGTTGTTTAATTCTATTTGTAATTCCACATTATCGGTGCTGTTGTAGTATGATAGAGCCTCCAGGTAGTTTTCTATAGAAGAGTCGTATTGGCCTCGCTCTCTGTAAATGGCGCCTCTGTTAATGTAAATATATGCCCGATCTTCTTCCGCAGATGAGCGGTTATATAAATCTTCAAACAGCAAATATGCCTGCTCCGAATCACCGGTATTATAGGTCAGATTAGCTAAGAGAAGTTCGATATCTATTTTCTGTTCCGCATTAAAATCAGATTCAAATTTCTTGAAAATTTCCTCAATCTGCTCCTTTGCGGATTCATACTCTCTTTGAGCGGTAAGGTATCGGTGAAGTTCGGTTAGATATCTTTGGATCCCATCAAAATAGCGTTGCTCCTTTGTTAAATTCAAAACGGAATCCAGGTACGGTTCAATATTTTCTTCACCACTTTGAATCAACTCATTAATAATGTCCAGCATGGTGTCAATATCCCCCTCATCTACCACCTCCCTTTCTAATAGGGCTTCTAAATCGGGAATGCCCGACTCTCCCTTTGCATCAAAACTTATAAATAGGCAGGAAATAAATACTGTTACAAGTGTTTTGAGACCAAGACCATAATAATGATCAATGCTATCCATAAAAAATTCTGGTTATATGTGTAAGTGCCAGCCCCTGGTGCATAATAGGGTAGCCTATGGTTATATCAAAAGCAGAAATGATCGGATGTCAAAATAACTCAGCTAAATTATGGAGGCACAGTGTTCTGCAGAATTACGCACATTTATAATAAAAACAAATTATTATGATCATCCCGGAATTGGTGTGATTAAAATTATAATCTCAGTCCAACTTATTTTTAGTTTTGATCTTCCTTCTGATTCTAAAAATGGCTCAGCCTAAATAATTTAAGCAAAAACAGCTTCCACAATTTACACCCATAACGCTTTTCAATACTTTATCTAAAAGAGTTGTGTCGTCCTCAATCTATTGAAATTCAGGCGGTTAATGTACTTTTTTGTACAATAAAAATGCGGAAACTCAGTAGTAAAATTGGTTGTTGCAAGAGTTCAACAATTTACAACCATCATTTAAAAATATTTACTGCAAAACCCTTATGACAACACTTATTACTTTCGTCGTATTGGCAACCATTTGGACGATTTACATTGAGTACAAGAACATGACCCAAAACCGGTATCCGGAATATCCGCTGGCCCACGCTATCATGAACTTTCTTCTGTTCTGGCTGGCCATTCCGGTATCGCTGGATAACGGGTATTTGAGAGAGGATCTGGAGGCGCTCAAGGCTAAATTTGATGACAAGTTCAAAAATAAGTCTTTGACCACTTCCTGATCCGCATGCTTATTTGTTCCGTGTGACGATTACTATTTTTAGTCATACGGTAACAGGCCAATTTTAAAGCCCGGTAATCTTTTTGGTTGCCGGGCTTTTTTATTTAAACCGCAGGGGGCGCTGAGGTGATTTCGCGGAGTACGCAGTGTTATGGTGAAGAGCTTTGTTAAATGCCCTTATCCCGCTTTGTGCCCGTTGCGTCATTGAGGTTTCATCATCACTCACCAATAAGTTCGAGGAGAAAGTTCAGGTGAAATGTTATCTTTGGGATTGAATGAAGATAAAACAACTTGAGCGTACCCATGCCTGATCATTTTTACTTCAGACTTTACAGCACATTGATTCTCTTTTGGATATCAATGCTGGTGATCTCTCCGGACAATGCGAATGCCCAACATCATACAGACTGGAGTTATAATCTGGGGATGTATGAAGTCAACATCCGCCAATATACCGAGGAGGGCACGTTTGATGCGTTCGTTGAACATCTGGATCGTCTGGAAGAGATGGGTGTTGGTATCCTTTGGCTGATGCCGATTCATCCCATTGGTGAAGAAAATCGAAAAGGGACGCTCGGCAGCTACTATTCCGTCAAGGATTTTAAAGATACCAACCCGGAGTTTGGGTCGCTTGATGATTTTGAGAATCTCGTTCAGGAAGCTCACGACCGCGGGATGTATGTGCTGATGGACTGGGTGCCGAATCATACTGCCTGGGATAACTATTTGACCGAAGATCACCCCGAATTTTACGAGACCGATGGCGATGGCAATTTCATCATCCCGCCGGGAACGGATTGGAGTGATGTCATCCAGCTTGACCATGATGAGCCGGGGTTACTCGATTACATGGTAGAAGCCATGCAATTTTGGATAGAAGACTTCGGCATCGATGGCTTCCGGTTTGACGCGGTTTCACATGCGGATGATGATTTTTTGGAAGATCTTAATAAAGAGCTTCTTGAGATTCGCTCCGACTTGTTACTGCTTGCCGAAAACGATGGACCGCATTGGCATGACTTGGGCTACCATCAATCCTTTGGCTGGGGACTTTACGGTTTTGGTGGCGGCATTTTGCGGGATCTTGTTTTTGACAATGCTGATGCCACGCGACTTTATAATTACGCAGAACAGCAGCTTGAAGAGTACCCGGAGGAGGATTACCGCCTGTTTTTCACCCAAAATCACGATGAAAACTCATGGGAAGGAACCTCCGAACAACTATTCGGAGACGCAGCTGAAATCTTCAAAATCGTGACCGCCATAATTCCGGGTATGCCTCTCATCTACAGCGGTCAGGAAGCCGGACTCGATAAGCAGCTTGAGTTTTTTGAAAAGGATGAGATTGAATGGAGAGATCATCCCAACGAAGAAATCTATACCCGGCTGTTGTACCTGAAACGCGATAACCGTGCACTCTGGAATGGTGCCGCCGGTGGAGGTATCAGCAGAATCGGCACATCGAATGAGTCGGATGTACTCGCATTTCTGCGGAAAAAGGAGGAAGACGAGGTCGTTGTATTACTGAATCTCTCGGAGGAAGAACAAACCTTTACGCTGAACGGCGAAGAGCTGGACGGCGATTATCGCAATCTCTTTAATGATGAAATGGTTGATCTGACTGAGGAAGACGAATTTACCTTATCTGCATGGGATTACAAGGTTTTTGAAACCAGCGACACTGACACTTATGCTGAAGGTGAAGATTCCCCGGAAGAGTTCGAACTTGTTCAAAATTATCCTAATCCGTTCAATGCGACTACGGAAATCTCCTTTTCTGTACCTGAGACCGATCACGTAACTTTGGAAGTGTATGATTTACAGGGGCGCCGCATCACTACGTTGGTTGATGAAGTTCGATCCTCCGGAACACATACTCTGAGTTTTGATGCTGCTGATTACGCTTCAGGCATGTATCTGTACCGGTTGGAAACGAGCGATTACATTCAGACCCGGAAGATGATGCTTGTTAAATAGTGCTTGTTGAGTTTGCTTGCATGAACTTAATAAGGTGAGCTTACCGGTGATGATCGTTCATTCGTAAAATGATTGTGAGCTTCGATCAATTGTAGCTTATCATCAGGACTCGTATCATAAGAGCGAAAACTACCACTCGTTCAAGGTATTATGATCACACCAACCATTACTGTTGACCGGCTTTATGATGATTTGAGCCGGAGTCTTGAGCATCTTGAAACCAACAAACCGGCGCTGGAAGCCTCGCGCAAAATTGTGGATGCGGCATTAGAGGATGGCAATGCCTATTACGGCATCAATACCGGGTTTGGGATTTTAGCAAATAAGCGGATCGGGGATGAGGATCTGTCAAAACTGCAGAAAAATTTACTTTTGAGTCACGCCGTAGGGGTAGGCGATCCCATACCGGTAGAAATTTCCCGGTTGATGTTACAGTTGAAGCTGCACACACTCGGTCTCGGCTATTCCGGGATTTCAGTAGAGACTTTTGAGCGCTTGCAGTATTTCGCACGGCATGATCTCATCCCGGTGATTCCTTCGCGGGGAAGCCTTGGCGCCTCAGGTGATCTTGCACCGCTGGCTCATATGACCATCCCGCTTATCGGTCATGGCAGCTTCTGGGATGATGAGCGTAAAGACTCGGTTCCCGCGGAAAAGGTGCTACAACAGCATAATCTCAAGCCTATTGACCTTCAGCCAAAAGACGGGCTGGCCTTGATCAACGGCACGCAGTTGATGTCAGCATATGGCGCTTGGGTGCTGGAGCGGTGCAATCACCTGCTCAAAATGGCGGATCTCATTGCCGCCATGAGCCTGGAAGGTTTACAGGGCAGCATCCAGCCGTTTGACGAGCGGGTGCATAAGATCCGTCCGCATCAGGGACAACTTGAAGTGGCCGAAAATATTCGCAGCCTGCTAATCAAAAGTGAAATTCTGGAAAGTCACCGGCATTGCGGGAAAGTGCAGGATCCCTACTGTCTGCGATGCGTACCGCAAGTTCATGGTGCCACCAGAGATGCGCTGCGATACTGCAAGCAGGTGATCGAAACGGAGATCAACTCAGTAAATGACAACCCGCTGGTTTTTGAAAACGGTGATATCATCAGCGGCGGGAATTTTCACGGTCAGCCGTTGGCATTGGCGATGGACCATGCAGCGATCGCATTATCTGAGTTGGGAAACATCTCCGAGCGCCGCATTTATCTGCTGCTGGAAGGCCACGACGGTCTGCCCGCCTTGTTGATGCAGGAAACCGGAATCAATTCGGGATTTATGATTCCTCAATACACCGCGGCCTCGCTGGTATCTGAAAACAAAATTTTATCCCATCCGGCATCCGTAGATTCTATCCCCAGCAGTTTGGGTCAGGAGGACCACGTAAGCATGGGAAGCATCTCGGCGCTGAAGCTCTTACAGGTGTTTGAACATGTGGAAACGATATTGGCCATTGAGTTGCTTTCGGCATCACAGGCTTTGGATTTTCGCAAACCGTTAAAGCCGGGCAAAGGTGTGGACCGTGCTCACGAGTATTTTAGGTCTGTTATTCCGCATCTGGAGGAGGACCGGTTTATGCGGGATGAAATCGACCAGAGCCTGGATTTATTGAGAGATCCTGAAATCATCAAACAAGTGGAATCGACATGTCAAACCCTGAATTGATGCAGCTTCTCAAAAACATTGATACCCTTGCCGTCTGTCCGGATGAAGGGGAACAGGATAATATTCAACTAATTCATGATGCAGCCATAGCATGGAAAGGGAGTGAGATTGTCTGGGTCGGACCGGAAAAAGATATGCCGGATTTTGATGATCCCATGCAGGTACATGATGCCGGGGGCAGGATGGTCATTCCGGGTTTGGTGGATTGCCATACCCACCTGGCCTTCGGAGGCTGGCGGGCTGAAGAATTTGAAATGCGATCCCTCGGGCGCACCTACGAAGAGATAGCCGCTGCCGGCGGAGGCATCCTCAGCACCATGCGTGAAACCCGCAAGATCCCCCAAAATCAACTTCTGGAAAAAAGCAGGAAACTGCTCGAACGAATCATCCGGCTCGGCATCACCACGATCGAGTGCAAAAGTGGCTATGGGCTGACGTTAAAAGATGAACTCAAGCAACTTCGGGTCTACAAGGAGTTGAAAAAAGAAGCTCCGGTGGAAATCCTGTCGACTTTTTTGGGAGCACATGCCATCCCCCCGGAATACAAAGGTGATCGTCAGTCATATATCGATTTAGTGCTCGAAGAAATGCTGCCGAAGGTGACCGAAGAGGATCTGGCAACATTTTGCGATGTATTTGCTGATGCACCGGCGTTTACCAACGAAGAGGCCGAGCAGATTCTCACCGAAGCAAAAAAACATGGGCTGACGCCCAAGCTACATGCGGATCAATTGACAGGTAACGGTGGCGCCGAACTGGCGGCAAAAGTGAGTGCGGTATCGGCGGATCACCTTGAAAACATTTCTGACACCGGAATAGAAAGAATGAAAGAATCCGGAACCGTCGCAGTGAGTTTGCCCCTGGCAACGTATTATCTGCGGAAAGATCCCCTGCCGGCACGATCCCTGATTGAAGCCGGAGTACCGGTTGCCGTTGCGACGGATTTCAACCCCGGATCGGCGCCCAGTTATCACCTGCCGATGGCCATGCATCTCGGGTGTACCCTTCAGTGGATGTCACCCGCCGAAGTGCTGAAAGGCGCAACCATCTACGGAGCAAAAGCTCTGGGCATGGATCAAAAAACCGGCTCGCTTGAACCGGGCAAAAAAGCCGACTTTGTGGAGCTGGATGTAGAATCGGTAAATCAATGGATGTACCATTTCCAGCCGAACTGTGCGGAAAGGGTTTGGGCGGCCGGTAAGCAGATTGTTTAACCGCAAAGACGCAAAGGGCGCAAAGTTCAAATAGCAAATAACAAATCTCAAATAAATACCAATGTCCAATTTTCAATGATCCAAACCAGCCATGGCAACCCTTTGGAACTTCGTTCATTGATGATTGGAGCTTATTTGTTATTTGGATTTTGATCATTGTGATTTCCCCTTAGCGCTCTTTGCGTCTTTGCGGTTTCATAAAAACTCAAAACACCACAAATAATGGAAGACCTTCGAATATCTGATTTGATCAAGAAAGAGAATGGTGATCAAGATCCTTCTTTCATCCTGATTGGCTGTCCGGTGGATGAGGGGGTGGAGCGAAATGGCGGTCGGAGAGGGGCGGCGCAGGCACCGGCGTTGATACGAAAGTATCTGAATAAAATGACGCCGCCGCCGGATCAGGCCGAGATCTTTATGGAGGCGCTTAATCCGGGGTTGGATTTGGGTAATGTTCCACAGGGTTCTATGGAAAAGATGCAGGAGGAGCTTGGCGAAAAGATTGCATCTTTTCTGAAAAACGATATTCCGGTGATTATTCTCGGTGGCGGACATGAAACCACATTTGGCCATTATCTCGGATACCGAAATGCCGGCGTTAGCCACGAAATAGTGAACCTGGATGCCCATACCGATGTGCGTCCGATGAAGAATGGAGCCGGCCACTCGGGAAGCCCGTTCCGGCAGATTCTGGATGACCCGGATACCAAATGCCGAAAATACAGTGTGGCCGGGCTGCAACCACATTCCGTTGCAATTGCACACCTGAAATACATTGAAGAAAAAGGAGGAGAGTGGTATTTGCATCAGGATACCAACCAGCTTGTGCTTGACCGGTTCTACGGTCTTTCGGATGTACCTGTTCTCGCTACCTTTGATATGGACGGTGTCGATCAATCCCAGGCACCGGGGGTAAGTGCTCCGTGCGCGAACGGGTTGGATAAATCCTACTGGCTACAGGCAGCATTTCGGGCGGGCAGGAGTCCGAATGTAAAATCTATGGATATGGTGGAGGTCAACCCAAATTACGACCGCGACGACCAAACCACCCGCCTGGCAGCTCTGACTGTCTGGAATTTTTTATATGGGCTTAGCTTGAGGTGAAACCGCAGTGGGCGCAGGGGGGATGCGCGGAGTTTCACTGAGTGTGGAAAAAAGAGGTGGATTTACCGCAAAGACGCGAAGGGCGCTAAGGGGTTTTAAGCAGGGGCTCAATGGCTTAGCACTGATGGTTTCGTAGTAATCCCGAAAAACCCACAGAACCAAATAATGGGTACAAATCCATCCAAATTTGAGTTTGCCTGTCCAAAACCAAACATACAAACATTCAAACAGCCGCCGTCCCTTTGCGCCTTTGCGGTTCCATTAAAAGGTGATCAAGGCAACCAAAGTCACCCCGATCACCCAATTCTCCAATCTTAACTAACTTCCTGCTCCTGCTTTTTATCCCGTATATAATGGTGTTTTGCTTTGGGGTTGAAGCAGAGGACAGCCGTTTCCACATTTCGAGCCACGTTGGAGGTGGTACTTCCGAGCATCATATATTTTAGCCCGGTTTTACCAATGGTAGACATGCAGATAAGGTTGTATTTGCGGGCGAAATCCAAATCGAAAAGTGCTTCGTGCGGGGATTTGGAAGAAACGAGTACCTCGCCTTTTACTTTGTCTTCAATATCCGAAAAGTGTTTGCTCACCAACTCCTTTACACGAGGTTTACGCTCTTCGGCTTCGGTTGAAGCTTCTTCAAAGCGCCCGTAGTTTTCGGTGCTTATAATGTGAACCAGGTCGACTGAGGCGCCAGTAATTTTTGCGATACCGCAAGCATAAGGCATCACCGACTCTGAATTTTCCGATAGGTCGGTGGTAACCAAAAGCTTTTTGATCGGGGCTAGTTTCGAAAACTCTTCTACGACCACAACAGGAGTTACGGAAGTTCGCAGTACCCGTTCAGCGACGGAGCCCATCAGCAGGCGAGAGAAACCGGTCCGGCCATTGGTGGTCATGACAATAAGATCGAAGTTCTCGCCATAATCGACGATACCGGATGACGGTTTGCCCACTTCAACCACTCCGGGCTCCAGGTACTTTTGGTCGACAAACTCAGCGGCTACACTGTTTAATCTTTTCAGTAGCGAGTCTTTGACCTCTTCTTCTCGCTTGGCATGCTCCACACCGAAAATATTCATGTTGTCAACATCCGAAAGAGGGATATAGCAGTGGTAAGGGGTAACTTTTGCACCGAACAACTCTGCAAAAGTATTGGCAGCCTCAAATGCTTTGAGACTCAGGTCCGAATAATCGGTGGGGACTAAAATTTTTTTGAATTCCATGGTGAAACTCCTCTACTCAATTTTTCAATAAATTTGGATTCAGATAAACAATCAATAGAAAAAGGTGTTGAATTCAACGTATAAAGAATCCAAGCACCTCACGACCTCGGAACATGAGTCGCACCCGTTTTAAATATCTGCGGCACTTTAATCTCATTTCCTATCATTCTACATAAATGCTTGACTAACATCATCAAAAGATTTTGTTCAACACATGCTTCCGGTTGAAGCGTTGTTGGAACAATATCTATTAAATTTGTGGATTACTCAAGTTATTTAATTCAATGCCAATACGTTAAAAAACATTTTCACCCCAACAGTGGGCTTGTTAACTTATGAGATCCATGCATAAGGCATTATCTGTATAAATAACGTTTCTGCCTGAGGATCAAATAAGCGACTCGAAAAAAAATATGCAAAACTATTGGTCTGATATTGAGCTTCAACCCGATGAAATATACACCCATCAGGTAGGGCCGGTTACGATTTACCTAAAAAAAGTAGCCAATGAAATTTGGGTGGCCCACAAACATATACCTATAGTCGATAATAATGCCGATGATGACAAAGAACTCTCTTCAAATGAAGAAGTAAATCACAAAGAACCCAAATATGATTGGGTACGATGGGCGCTTAAAGAAGACATCCGAAAGTTTTCCTTTAAACCCTGTTTCCCGGACCGCCCGATTGTCGTAAAACCGGAGTATCCCTTCAAAATTTCGAAGGGAGCGGAAGCGCGCATTTACTTACGTATTCCGGTGTTCATACGTGTAGCTCCGACCGATTATCCGGATTTTGTGATCACCGAAATCCCGTCAGTCATACTTTCCAATACATGGTTCGGCGTATTTACGGAAGGAGAATTGTGCTACTGGCTTCCGACGACGGCACGGCGTAATATTGATCCCCAAATGTTTGAACAACACATGGCCGTGTGTACGATGCAAATCAAAAACAATTCACAGGAAGAGCTTAAGTTCGAAAACATCTGCTTACGAGTGGAGCGGCTTTCACTATATAGAAAAGATGATTATTTATGGGCGGATCAAACCGATATTACGTTTCAGGGCGAGGAGAAAAACTGCGACATTGAAATGAAAGGGAGGATTCCGTTCGAGGCAAAAGGCGGTTCCTTAATTACCGGTCCGCGCACGCCCATAAAAAAGGGTATTGCCGAATTTACTTTTCAGCGGCTAAAGGAATTTCACCCACTCGGCTTAATACATTGATGCTATGGAAGTTTTGGATTATATAGGAACCGTGTTAACCTCGCCTTTTGATTTCATTACCGAAGATCAGTGGTTGAGTATTATCCGATCCATAATTCTATTGGTGATCGGCATTCCTTTGTTATCGCTGCTTCGGAGGTGGATTCGCGGAATCATCACCAAAAACTACAATGAGCATTACGGACTGCTATCAGGGAAAGTCGTTTTTTACATAGGTCTGTCGCTGATATTCGTGATGATCCTGCACAATTTCGGATTTCAGCTCGGCCCGCTGCTTGGCGCCGCCGGTATTATCGGAATAGCCCTCGGCTTTGCCTCCCAAACCAGTATTTCCAATGTCATCAGCGGACTTTTTCTGATTGCCGAACAACCGTTTAAGGTAGGGGATATCATTACCGTGGGAGGGAATACCGGCATCGTATTATCTATTGATACCCTGTCGGTTAAAATTCGCAAGTTCAACAACCAGTTCGTGCGGGTTCCCAACGAGCAGCTGATTAAATCGGAAGTGACCAATATTACCCGGTTTCCCATCAGGCGGGTGGATGTCAACATTTCCGTAGCCTATAAAGAGGATTTAAGCCGGGTTCGGGATGTATTGTTTGATGTAGCCAAAAAGAACCCCACCGCCTTGCAACACCCCGAGCCGCTCATGATTTTTGAGCAGTTCGGCAATTCCTCCATCGATATCCTTTTCGTAGCATGGGCGGTTCGCGAAGAGTTTCTCAAACTCAGAAATTCCCTGAACATGGAGATTAAAAAACGCTTTGATGAGGAGGGTATTGAAATTCCATTTCCGCATATCTCCTTATACAGCGGCTCTGCAACCAAGCCGATCCCCATGGATATCGCTGTAAATAACGCCTCGGGGCTTAAGACTGAAGGGGAACAGGAAAAAAAGGAGTAAAATTTTGTGAAATTTTCTTGCATGGTGTTGAAATGGCCTTTATCTTAGCAGATAAAATAGTCTTAAATATTTAATCATGATCAGCACCACCAGTAAATACGGCATAAAATCGGTTTGTTATCTTGCGAGGCAACCAGAAAGCCGGTTTGTCCCGATACGGGAAATTAGTGATGAGCTGGATATTCCGTTTCAGTATTTGACTAAATTGCTTCAGCGATTGCAGCAGGGGGGCATTATTGATTCTCGCCGGGGAAATACCGGTGGTGTTTCGCTGGCGGTTTCACCGAATGAAATCACCCTGGCTGGAATACTTCACGTACTGGAGCCCGGCTTTGAACAAACCTCTTGTATACTGCACGATAGCTCCTGTCCGCAAAACGGCCAATGTCCATTTTGCCGGTATTGGAACGAGATGGAACAAAGCATGCACGATTTACTTCGAAATACCAGCATCGACTGGATCACCAAGCAAGAAAATGATCCTGTAGAGTCGAGTAATGGGTTCGGAGAAGGATCGGACAAAAAAAATTAACCTAATTTAAGTTATAATACTCTTAAATATGAAATAATGCGTCACGTAACTACCTCAATACTGCTTTTAACTCTGATAGCCTTTGGCATCTTTTCCTGCGGACCGGGTGATTCCGGTGATAACGGCAACAATGAAGAGTCCGGACTATCGGAGTTTGAACAACAGCATGGCATCGGTCCCATAGACGAGCCCATGGATATACCGGAAAGTATAGATATGGATAAAGTCGAACAGGGCAGGCAACTCTATCGTAGCCGATGCTCTTCGTGCCACCGAATGGATCAACGGCATGTCGGTCCGCCGCTTGGACAGGTCACCGAAAGTAGAAGTCCTGAGTGGATCATGAACTTCACCCTTAACCCGGGTGATAATATTCGAAATCATCCGGTTGGGCAGAATCTGCTACGGGAGTATTTAACCGAAATGCCGCAGCAGAATGTAGACAAAGACCAAACCCGTGCCATACTCGAATATTTGCGCTATCAGGCACAGGATGGATGAACAGGATAGATGAAATTATTTCCTGACAAAACAAACAAACCAATAATGCTCACTATATGGAGGCGATATGATATCACCTAAATCATTAACAAAAGCCATCGCCGGGATGGTATTAATATTCGGAGCCGGCGCTTTGCTTTACGGGTGCCCCGGAGAGCCGGGCGTACTCGGAACCGAAGAAGCTGCTAATAAAACCTATGTTCCCCCCGGAGAACATGATGAATATTACGCATTCCTGTCCGGCGGATATAGCGGTCAACTCAGCGTTTGGGGACTGCCATCCGGCCGGAAGCTGAATAATATTCCCGTTTTTTCTCAAGATCCGCAGCGTGGATACGGTTATTCCGAGGAAACCAAACCATTGCTGAATACCAGCTACGGTTTTATTCCCTGGGATGATTCTCACCACAATGAAATGAGTCTTACCGATGCGGAGCCTGACGGAAGGTGGATGTTTATCAATGCCAATAACACCCCGCGTGTTGCCCGTATTGATCTGGAAACCCTTACTACCGTGGAAATTCTCGAACTGCCGAATACCGGCGGTAACCACGCATCTACCTTTGCTACCGAAAACACCGAGTATCTGATCGGTGCAACCCGGTTTAGTATTCCAACTCAGTTAGACTTGGATGTCCCCATCGATACGTATTCCGAAAACTTCAACGGATTGCTCTCATTCATCTCCGTTGATGATCAGAGCGGTGAGCTGGGCATGGATTTCCAGGTTGAAATGCCACCTTATCACTATGACCTTGGCCGTGCAGGTAAAGGCAAATCCAGTGACTGGGTGTTTTTTACCAGTTATAATACCGAAGAGGCTCACACTCTACTTGAAATCCAGGCTTCCGAATTCGATAAAGACTATATCGTAGCTGTAAACTGGCGTCAACTCTCTGAGTACGTTCACGAAAACGGACTCGGTGAAATGATGGATGCCGATTATTACCACAATTACAAAGGTGATGATAAATTAGCAGTATCCGAACACAAGGATGAAGTACTGGTAGTACAACCGGATGAAATTCCTGAAGATGTCATTTTCTTCCTGCCGACGCCTAAGTCTCCTCACGGTGTTGATATTTCACCTGATGGTGAACACATCGTAGCCGGAGGAAAACTTGCTACGGTTATTCCGGTGCATTCATTCACCAGAATGAAAGAAGCTATTGAAAACGAGCGATTCGAAGAGCGTATCAACGGCGTTCCGGTACTTGAGTATGAAGCAACTATCGCCGGTGAAGTTGAAGATCCCGGCCTCGGACCGCTTCACACTGAGTTCGACGGCAGAGGAAACGCTTATACTTCCGTCTATATCTCTTCAGAGATTGTAAAATGGTCTCTTGATGACTTCACCGTAAGCGACCGAATCGATTCTTATTACTCCATCGGTCACCTGATGATTACCGGCGGTGATACACCGGATCCGCACGGGGATTACATGCTCGGGCTGACTAAGACGACCAGAGATCGTTACCTGCCTACGGGGCCGAAGCAAAACCACCCTGTACAGATGTACGACATTTCCGGCGAGAACATGGAATTGCTGCTTGATTTCCCTTCAGTCGGTGAGCCTCATTATGCTCAGGCTGTAAGTGCGGATTTGATCGCGGATAATTTCAAACAAATTTATGATTTGGATGCAAATAATCATCCGCATAAAATTGAAACTACCGAAGATATGCATGTTGAGCGCGACGGCAACACCGTGCGGATCTACATGGCAAGTATCCGAAGCCACTTCGCACCGGATAACATCGAAGGTATTACCACCGACGACACCGTCTATGTCCACCTGACCAATGTGGAGCAGGATTGGGATATGGTTCACGGTATCGCGATCAAAGGAATGAATACCTCTGAGATCCTTGTGCCGCCGGGAGACACCCAGACCATCAAGTGGACCCCGAAGCGAACCGGTATCTATCCGTTCTACTGCACCGCGTTCTGCTCAGCACTCCACCAGGAGATGCAAGGCTACATCCGGGTTTCCGATCCGGCGGATAACGTGGAACTCAAATGGGATGTCGGCGGTGAATTAGATCCCGACGAAGCCGAACTTGAGCTGTAGCGCCACTATAGTTCTCGTTCAGATAATCTCCAATAATATACAATACCTTCCAGGTCCCAAAGACCTGGAAGGTCCAATTTAAAATCAGGAATTAAGGTAATTAGGGATTTAAGGTAATTAGGGATTTAAGGTAATTAAGTACACAAACCAGCCTCATTACCTTAATCCCTCAATTACCTTAATTCCCACTACCCAAACCAACAGGGAGTCCATTATGTCTGTTAAAGCGAGACTTATCGTCTTGTTCGCAGCACTCTTGCTTATTCCGGTCTTTTTTACACCGATCTGGTCAATAACGCTGTATGCTCCGCAATATCCGGATGGCATCGGCATGCATATCTGGCTGGATGATGTAACCGGTCACGAACGCCACGATATCCGAAATATCAATATTCTCAACCATTATGTCGGTATGGCCGAAATTCACCCGGAAGACTTCTGGGAGTTTGAGGTAATGCCGTGGGTATTTGCCTTTATGATCTTTTTCGGGTTGATGACAGCTGCTGTCGGAAAAACATGGCTGCTTTTTACCTGGATTGGATTATTCATCCTCCTTGCCATTGGAGGTCTGGCCGACTTTTACTATTGGGGCTACCAATACGGTCATGATCTAGACCCACGCGCCCCGATCAAAGTGCCGGACATGAGCTATCAACCCCCGCTCATCGGAAGCAAAGAATTGCTCAACATCACCGCGCATTCCTGGCCGTACTGGGGAAGTTTGTTTATCGGCCTTTCTATGATCGGTGCCATGTTTGCCTACTCCTACGATCGATGGCTGCGGCCAAAATCGGAAGAATCCGGAAAATCAGAAAAACAGGAGGCCAGAAATGCTGCATAAGATTTTTAAACCCACTTTCATCACCCTTGCATTGTTGATTGCAGCGGCTTGTAATAGTAACGAGTCAGCTGAGGTAAATTCAAACGATACCTTCAACAAGCACCGGGCGAACATTTCCGCCGAGCTGGAACCAATGAGCATCGAGTATCGGCAGGATACATGCGATTACGACGGCAAAGAAATCCGCACAAAGCGATTTGGAGCTGAACTCGAAACCGAAGACGGAACGCGTCATAAGTTTTGTTCCGCCGAGCACATGATCGCATTTATGATGGAGGATGATTCCATCACCGATGAAAACAGTAAGGCACGCGTGGTTGAATTTATTGATGGCGGTCAACTGATTGACCCTACCCAGACCACCGTGTTGAAAACCCCCAATCAGCCCAGTCCGGGTGGAATGAATTTTCTGCCCATGGCTACCGGACAGGATCATGCTATCCAGCGGATGCAGGATCTTTACACCGGCGAGCTGCTCACATGGGATGAAGCCCGTGAGCAAGTAGCCAAAGAATGGGATTTGAATTGAACCTGATGGCCGCGGAGTACCAGCTTCCCGGCCGGATTAAAACCACCAGCGCCATGAAAAAAGTATTTCCAATCGGTTTGGCCGTTTTGCTGATGCTTTCAGCATGTCAGCCCGAACCGCAACCCATCCAGATGGGACAAGAGGAGTGCGCACACTGCAGTATGATGATTAACGACGAGCAGTTTGCCGCACAACTTGTTACCGAAACCGGCCGCCATTACAACTTCGATGCTATCGAATGTATGGCTGCTTATTCTAACGAATTTGACGGGGATATACACAGTCTCTGGGTGTATGATTACTTCAGTCCGGGAGAGTGGATCGACGCCACCGAAGTCACCTTCCTGAAAAGTGATCAGCTCAGAAGCCCCATGAGTGTGAATATATCAGCCTATCGGCAACAAGAAGACGCCGAACAAAACCAGGCTGAATACGAAGGAAACCTGCTCAACTGGGACGAAGTGCGCCAACTCGTCCGCGAAGAGTGGGGTCAGTAGAATTTTGGTTGTTTGAAGGTTTGAATGTTTGATGTTTGGCAACCCAACTATCAAACACCAAACGATCAAACGATAAAAACAAAACAGGGAGTCAACACAATGAAAGTATTAACCAACATCATACTGATGGGGGTGGCTCTGGCTTTGTTGCCGGGGATTGCCGCTGCAGATGGTGAAATAACCGTAGGAGAGCGCAGCTTTACCAGCTTAAGTGAAGCCGTCTCCTATGCCTCCGACGGGGATACGGTTTTGGTCGACGGTGGGGAGCATACCGACACCCCGCTGTTGATCGAAAATCAAATCGCTCTGGTCGGCCGTAATAACCCCGTTATAGATGCTCAGCATCAGGGTGAGGTGATTCGGGTGAAAGCCAACAATGTGCTTATCGAAGGCTTCACCGTAAAAGGGGCTGAATCCAGCCATGTGCGCGATAATGCCGCTATCCGGTTCGACCGGGCTACAGATGGTATTGTGCGCAATAACATTTTGGATGATAACTTTTTCGGTATCTATCTCGCCCGGTCCCATCGGACGCAGGTACTCGATAATGAACTGACCGCTTACGGAGACCGCGAAGCGACATCGGCCAACGGCATTCATGCCTGGAATACCAACGATATCCTCATTCGCGGCAACACAATTAAAGGTCATCGCGACGGGATTTATCTCGAATATGTGAAGGATAGTGAAATCATCCGCAACGAAGCCGAAGGGAACATTCGGTACGGCCTGCATTTCATGTTTTCCAATGACTGTGTCTATAACGGCAACACCTTCCGCCGCAACGGTGCCGGCACGGCAGTGATGTACAGCGAAAATGTTGACATGCACTACAATTTGTTCCTCGACAACTGGGGATCAGCCTCCTATGGCATGCTGCTCAAAGAAATGCGAGACAGCCGGATAACCAACAACCGGTTTGTCCGCAATACAGCTGCCATCCGAATAGACGGCAGCAGTCGCATGGAAGTGGAGCACAACGTATTTCGCGAAAACGGATGGGCCATCCGCATACTCGCAAACAGTCCGGACAATCATTTCACTAAAAATGATTTCATCGAAAATGCCTTTGACGTAGCCACCAACAGCCGCCGCGCGTACAGCACCTTTGACGGCAATTACTGGAGCCATTACAGCGGCTATGACCTCGATGGCGATGGCTATGGCGATGTACCTTACCGCCCGGTCAGGTTGTTTTCGCTGATTGTCGAACAAAATTCAACTGCACTCATTCTGCTTCGCAGCATATTTATTGATTTACTTGATGTCGCAGAGCGAGTAGTGCCGATCCTCACCCCGGAAACCCTAATTGATGAAAATCCTCTGATGAAGGAGGTGAACCGATGATTACAGTTAACAATCTCAAAAAGAAATTTGGTAAACTCGAGGCTCTTAAAGGCGTGGATGTAACCTTTAACCCCGGCGAAATTACTGCAGTACTGGGGCCCAATGGTGCCGGAAAAACCACTTTAATCAAAAGTATTCTTGGTTTGGTACGCCCGGATGAGGGCACCATCTATTTTGATGAAAAACCGCTCAAGGGCGACTATACCTACCGCGAGCGAATCGGCTATATGCCGCAGCAAGCCCGCTATCCCGAAAACCTCACCGTAAAAGAAATTCTGGGGATGATCAGGGATCTGCGAAACTATCCGGAAAAGCAAGATGAGGAGCTGGTTAAAATGTTCAATCTCGAAAGTGAGATGAACAAGCAGTTTAAAACGCTATCCGGCGGGAATAAACAGAAAATGAGCGCGGTTTTGGCCTTTCTGTTCTGCCCGGATGTACTGTTCCTCGACGAGCCCACTGCCGGGCTTGATCCCATTGCAAGCAGCAAGTTGAAGGATAAGATCATCACTGAAAAAAATAACGGGAAGACCATCATTCTGACCTCCCACATTATGAGTGAGATTCAGGAGCTGGCGGATAAAGTAGTTTATCTGCTGGAAGGGCGGCTGCATTTTGTAACAACCGTACCCAACCTGCTTGATGACACCGGACAACCCAACCTTGAGCGGGCCCTGGCCTCAAAACTGGAAGGAGAAGCAGCATGAGTACCATCAAAATTGTTAAATACCAGTTACAGGATGTCTTTCGCAGCAAATGGATTTGGGCGTATGCGATATTCTTCTTCGCCCTTACCGAGGCGCTCTTCCAGTTCGGAGGAGACGGCGACCGCGTAATCACCAGCATGATGAATGTGGTACTGCTGATTATACCGCTTATCAGCATAGTGCTGGGAGCCATGTATTTGTATAACTCCAGGGAATATATCGAACTGCTGCTGTGTCAGCCGGTAAAGCGAAGCAGTTTGTTTTTCGGGTTGTTCAGCGGAGTCACGGTTCCATTATCGGTGGCTTTTGCCGTAGGCGTGGCTATCCCTTTTTTGATGAGGGGTTCCGAAATCGCATCAACGCTGTTTCTGATGATAACCGGAATATTGCTCACGGTGATATTTGTCGCCATGGCCTTCGGGCTGGCGCTATCGTTTGAAGACCGCATCAAAGGGCTCGGAATAGCTCTGGTGCTCTGGCTCTTCTTTACGGTGGTGTATGATGGCATCATCTTGCTGATCATTTATGCCTACGCGGATTACCCGTTGCAGCAGACTGTGATCGTGCTCTCCATGCTAAATCCGGTTGATCTCGGCAGAATCCTGCTCTTGTTGAATTACGACATCTCAGCGCTAATGGGCTTCACCGGCGCGGTATTCCAACAGTTTTTCGGAAGTATGACCGGGCAAACGATCAGTATCACAGCGATGCTCCTGTGGCTGGGTATCCCATTTTGGCTGGGACGTAGAGCGTTTTTGCGAAGAAATTTTTAATGGAAGAAAGTGAAGAAAGTGACAAAGTAACAAAGTGACATAGTGACAAAGGAAGAACAGGCACATAGGCACTGAGGCACAAAGGCACTTAGGGAAAGTATGGATACAAATGTGAGTTTGTGGCTATCAGTTATTTGCTGATTAACGGTAGCCGAGGAAACCTCAACCACTTTGTGCCTGAGTGCCTCGATGCCTCTGTGCCTTTCCACTCTGTCACTCTGTTACTCTCTTATTAACACTAAAAAACAAAACCAATGGCAACATCAATTAATCTCAACGAAGCCCGTTCGCAGCCGATGCCGGAGCGGGGAATTCTAAGTCAGACTCTGCTTAAAAATGAGTTTACTTCTCTTGTTCACATGAAATTGGCACCGGGTGAGGAGCTTACCGAACACACCTCAAAATTTCCGGTTTGGATTTATACCATCGAAGGAGAGGGAAGCCTGGAAACGCCTTCAGGAAGCTATCCTATGAGCGAAGGCGAATGGATTTTCCTCGAACCTTCCGAAGAGCATGCCGTGCAACCAAAGTCGCAGTTGCACTTTTTGCTCATTATGATGAAAACGGGGGGAGCAAAGTGACAAAGTAACAAAGTGACATAGTGACAAAGTGGGAAGGCACACAGGCACTGAGGCACATAGGGATAAAGCATTGAGACAAACTTTTTCTGTATGACTGTATTTAGGAAGACTTGGTATTTACTGAATAATTATTGGCAAGGAGATCCGAGTCCCTTTGTGCCTGTGTGCCTTGATGCCTTTGTCCCTTAGTCCCTTCCGACTTTGTCACTTTGTAACTCTGTCACTCTGTTACTTTTCCAAATCTGATAATTTTATGAGCACGAAAAAACCTGAAATCAAACAACAGCATCAACACTGGGTAACTGCCTGGCTTGCCTCAGGTGCATTTTGGATAGCCTTACTTGTCCTCGTAGGTGGTTTGACCCGGCTCAATGAAGCCGGATTATCCATCACCGAATGGGAGGTAATTTCCGGTATTGTTCCACCAGTAACGGAGGAACAGTGGGATGAAGCTTTTGCCAAATACCGAGAGATACCAGAGTATCAGGAGCTCAGGGGGGGTATGAGTTTGGAAGAATTTCAGACTATTTATTGGTGGGAATGGAGTCACCGTATGTTAGCGCGTGGACTCGGAATATTATTTATAGTGCCTTTTGGATTTTTCTGGTGGAAGGGCTGGCTGTCCCGCCCGCTGATCCGGCAACTCAAGGTCATAGTGGCGCTGGGCCTGTTGCAGGGATTAGCCGGTTGGTATCTGGTACGAAGCGGATTGGCCGATCAGCCGTATGTGACTCCCTGGCGGCTGAGTCTGCACCTTGGATTGGGCTTCATCATATTTGGATTGCTGTGGAGGCTGGTGCTGCAGCGAACCTTAATAAAGGAGCCTGCGAGGTCAGACGCATCGGGGATCTCTCCGATAATCAGATGGACAGCCTTCCTTCTGCCGGTTTTAATTTTGATACAAGTCATGGCCGGCGGGCTGGTTTCCGGAATGCAAGCTGCCTATGTGTATCCGACATTTCCCACTATGGGAGGCTATTGGATACCTCCGGAGCTCGGGCTTTACGGTTCGGTCTGGTCAGATATTCTGAACAATGCCATTACCGCCCAATGGATTCACCGGATGATGGGTTGGCTGTTACTGGCACTGGCTATCATCGTAGCGGCAGCATTATTCATGCGTAAACCCGCTGATGGCCGGCTTAAAGTCTGGACGGGCGTATACGCAGGAGTGCTGATCTTGCAGATTGCCCTCGGGGCATTTCTGCTGCTGGCCGGAAATCCCGACGGATGGGCTTCTGTCCATCAGATGGTAGCCCTGGCAGTATTTGCGGTCACCATAGGGCTGGCCATGTTGATGAACAACCGTCTGCCCGCAAATGCCGGTGAAGACAAAAGCATCACCAATGCCATTTGAACAAAATCAAATCCACAGGTTCAAGCTGGCATTGATAACGAACAAATAATCAAACACAAAAACACCGATTATGAGCAACCAACTCTTACATCAACACGTAGCCACTTTGGTCACCGAAGATTACCGGACCGCCGATGTATTCCGGCGATACGGCATGGATTTTTGCTGTGGCGGAAAGCGGCCTCTGAAAGAAGTCTGCGAGAAAAAAGGCGTCAACCCGGACGAAGTGGTCAACGAGCTCGAACACGTGATGGTTCAGCCGGCCGCCGGAATGCCCCGGTTCCGGGACTGGAGCCCTGACTTGCTGATAGATTACATCAATCAAAACCATCACACCTATGTGCGCTCAGCGATCCCGAGAATGAGTCAGTGGATCAATAAAGTAGCTCAGCGCCACGGACACGATCGTCCGGAGAATGTTGAAATCGCGAAATTATTTAATGAACTGGCTGAGGCTATGCTGGATCATCTCAAAAAAGAAGAGGATGAGCAGTTCCCATTGGTCAGCTTGGTTCTTGAGAAGAATAAGAAGGGTGAAAGCCCCGATGAACAGGAGCGGGAATCGTTAAAGCGACTGCATGAGGAGCTCGAAGCTGAGCACGAGCACGCCGGTGATACCATGGCTAAAATTGCGCAGCTCAGCAACAACTTTACCCCGCCGGAATGGGCGTGCCCCACTTATCAGCTGGCGTACAAGGAGCTTTCCGATTTTGAAAAAGACCTCCATCAACACGTGCACCTGGAAAACAACCTACTGTTTCCCAAGGCAACGCAGCTGATAAGTAATTGATAATCAAAACGTCCCAACTGCCAGGTCCAAAGACCTGGCAGTTGGTCAGAGTTAATTTATCCTATGCCTTTAATCTCCCGATTGTTTATCAAAACCGGACTCCTTTGGCTGGTGATCTCCATGCTTTTGATTGCCTTTCGTCACCTGGCAAGTGCCGGTTGGTTCGGAGGAGTTGAGGCCGGCTTGCAGGTGCTTTTTTACCACACTTTGACGGTGGGTTGGATTACCCAGATCATCATCGGAGTCTCTATCTGGATGTTCCCGCGTTATAGCCGAGAAAACCACCGCGGACCGGAAGCGGTCTGGTGGTCAGTTTATATCCTGCTTAATCTTGGTTTGATTATCCGGGCCTTACTGGAAACGAACGGAGTTTATCACGGTAATCCGTCACTGACAGCAATATTGATTGCCGGGGGGTGGATGAAAGCTGTTGCCTGCATCTTATACGCGGGGTTGATCTGGCATAGAGTCAGACCAGCGGGGACAAAAAATGCAAAAAATTAAATCTGAAGGAATAAAATTCTAAGCACGAAACTCGAAATCCTAAACTGTAAATTCTAAACAAGTTGTAAATTCTATTGCTCAAAACTACTTGTGGTAAATATCCTGGATGAGCTAACCTTTGAAATAGTTTAGAATTTAGGATTTCGAATTTCGTGCTTAGAGTTTAATAAAACCATGCCCATAGTCTCCATCTATATGATCCGCACCTCTCTGATCTGGCTGGTGCTTACCGTCACTGCGGGAGCACTGCTGCTTACAGTGAAAACCACCGGCTGGTGGCCGGGAGGGTGGAGTATGCGTATGCCGCACATTGAAGCCGGTCTGGTCGGCTGGTTTATGTTGCTTATCATGGGGGTGGCCTGGTGGATGCTGCCGAGGATTCCGTGGCAACACCACCGTCGGGGACACCCGTTGTGGGCCTGGGGTGCCTATGCGTTGCTGAACCTGGGGATGATCCTGTTGATGACCAGTCCGGGCGGATCGATCATAAGTGGTGTCGGCAGCGGTATGTACATTGCAGCTACCGGGGCATTTGCAGTCGGTATTTGGCCGCGAATCACCTCACTGCGGGAGAAGCTGGAAAAAATGGGTAAGGAATAAAGAGTTCGTCTCAAACGAAAAGCAAAACGGTACCGGCAGCCCCGGTATTCAGGAAAGCTGCCGGTTTAGTGTTAAAGGTTCTTTGTCATTGAACCACAAGGGCGATGACATCCTCGATTTCCACCGCTGCTACAGACATAACCTCGTTGATAGCGCCGCCAAACGGACGTGCCATCAACTCAGAGTTCATCCGGGTGATGTAGGTAATGCCGTCACTTTTTTCATATACAGCTACCCGGCATGGCATCAGCGGGGATACAATGCGCTCATCGTCCAATGCCAGAATCTCAGCGGAATATTGGGCGGAGCAGAGTTCAAATATTTTCACGTTTAAGACATCATGGCCGTGACCGGCAAGGATTTCTTTCATATCGGTAGTCGCGAGAATGCTCCATCCGGCTTCATCCACTTTTTCCTCGAATACCTCGATAGTGGTTTCAAAGTCATATGGGCTTCGGTCTTCCAGCATCATCATACCGGGCATGCTGTAAAATCCAACAATTCCCATTATAATGACACCGGCAACAACACCTATAATAGCGGAAATAATTGCTTTTTGATCCATAGTTTTTCCTCAGTAAATAATGTCAAAGGTTGTAAAGAAGTAACGTATAAAGCTATACTTTGATTTGAATCATGGAGATTTAACAAACACAATGATGCCGCGAACATATTGGCTGAATACCTTATCGCTTGGTGAACCCATACTGGAGTAAATGAACCGCTAAGACGCTAAGGGCGCTAAGTTGTAAGTGTATGATAATATGGAGGTTAATTTTTTTGATTTTTGTAAATAATAAACTGAACTTTTTAAAAATGGTGTCAGTAAAGCATATAATCCTTAGCGCTCTTAGCGTCTTTGC
>SLJN01000224.1 GCA_007135115.1 Balneolales bacterium | reverse complement strand
TTGGATTTATTTTCCTCGGACATCAGATCAAATACGTTTCAAAAAATTCCTGTTCCATGAATCAGCGAAATATCGCAAGATAGGCCGTAATCACGCTGGTTACTGTTGATATACCGGTCAGGATGAGCTGGATATTCCCCTGGCGATAGCTGCGAAGAGCTTGAAGGTCATCATAGGGAACTCTGTCTACAAAAATGATATCTCCCGACTCAACATCGGTCTCCTCCGGAGTGTACCAACTGCGACTGCCCGCCTTGATGATAAATACCCTGGACTCTTCCGCTGCCAAAGCGTACCCGCCGGCTTCGGAAATAAAGGAGTCAACTGACTGGCTGTCATAAGAGTAGTAACCGGGATCGTTTACCTGTCCCATCATAAAGACGGTGTTTTCATCTTTGGGCACTACAAGTTCATCTCCGGAGTACAGGTGAATGTTTTCCAACATCTCATCATCCGTAAGGTCAATATGTACCTGATTACGGGCTACGGCAGCTTCCAGTTCAAGATACTCAAATCCCTGCATATACTGGTCTGAAGTACGCATAAGCTGCTCATGAATCGGTTGAGGCTCCTTCAGGGTTCGGTCTCCGCCGGTTTCACTTCGTAACAAAAACGCCCCGTTTTTCAGTGCGGATTCGGTTAATCCACCCGCCATCTGAATCAAATCATTTACTGTTGTTTCACCATCTATGATGGGAAAACTCCCCGGCATCTCCAACTCACCGCCTGCTCTGGCTTTTTGAGAACGATGCAGATCACGGTCTATCGGAACGACCACTTTGTCATTGGCCTGCAACTCTATGTCTGCAAGCTCCTGCTCATCGGAATTGATGGTTCGGGTATCGATTTCGGTTTCGTTTCGGCGATAAATTTTAAATTTCGTGGTATCGGCATCTGAGCTGTATCCACCGGCAATATCTAACAGAGCTTGCAGATTGTCACCACGGCGGTACTCCAGGTCCATCGGCGTATTCACACCACCGGAGATCGAGACCTGCGGTCCTTCTTCAATACGGTTTTGGACATGAATGACGTCCCCGTCACTAACATACGGATTGGCATCTTTTTGTCCTGTTCTGAAATACCGAATCAGATCTGCGGAAGTTTCGTTGCCATTCTCTGATACCACACGAATGTTTCGTAAGGCGAATGGCATGTCCTGTAATTCTGATAAACTGTACTGCTGGTAGGCAGGATCCTGTACCGCCGTTTGCTCATCTTCGTTCACCGCTCCGTAAATAGCCTGATCTACTCTGGTCTGAAAGGGCACAATGTAGGAACCCGGATTCTTGACATCGCCATGGACATTCACCTTAATAGGCCTGGGGCGGTCCAGCGAAACCGAGATGGTTGTCTCCGAAAACTGCTCATCAATTCTATCATTTATGCGATCTCTGGCCTCATCCAGGGTTAACTCTTTGAGTTCAATTTTGCCCACAGAAGGAATAAAAATGTTGCCTTCCCCATTCACCACCAATCCGCGTAAAGACTGCTGAACTTCGCCTTGCAAATCTACCGAGAACATATCACCCGGACCCAACACGTAGGTTTCCGGATCGATATACTCCTCCATCAGAAGCTCTTCAATTCGCATGTTGATCCCGTAATTATCGACAACGGCCGGTTGGAAAAGCTGCCTTCCGGGATCTGCTGTTATTCTTCTATCACTTGATTGTGCTTGCGCCCAGTCGTTGATACCGAGTACACCAATAAAAAAAAGCAAAACAAAAGCAGGATGTCCCCCTGCTTTACATAACTTATGCAGCATAACCTTGGGTTTTTATTTGATAAGCTTTCAAAATACAAAATAATTTGACACCAATGGTACCCTAAACTACACTATATGTACCTACTCTACATCATCCACAAATTATCACTGGTGTCCAAAATAAAATAAAAAAGGTCAATTATCTCTTTATTGAAGGCTGTATGAACCATTTGGCATTCCGGTTCCGGAGGAGACCTTCAAGGTTTCAAAAACCTTGAAGGTCTTTGCCAAGCAACGAACTACTGCCTTATATATAACATTTTCTTGGACACTACTGACAAATTATATTTTGAATCTTACCAGGTTAATGAAAAGCAATTATTTCTCACCGCCACCTCGCCAGCACAATTCCCAAAATCACGCTTGCCGCTCCGAAATACTGCATTATCGTAAGTGTCTCGCCTAAGAGTAGATACCCCAAAATAACACCCAAAACCGGTACCAGATTCTGAAAAGTGGAGGTCCGCACCGCCCCAACCTGACGAATACCGTAATTCCAGGCCAGGTAGGCCACCCCAATGGCAAAAACACCGGAGTATAACGCCCCGCCATAAGCCGGCAGCGATATTTCCTGATATTCCAGCCGGATTAAACCGGGAATGGCAGCGATGATCAACCCGGCACCGCCGACGGTCATAACTACCGTACTGAGTTCAATGGGGGTGTATTTGGTGAGAAAGCTTTTGGAAAGCAAAGTAAACGTGGCAAAAACCATTGCAGCCAATACAATGATCAAATCCCCGGTAACCGATTGCGCTCCGGGATTAAACCCCTCCTCGCCACCACCCATGATTAGTGCGACCCCCGCAAATGCAAAAAACACCCCTATTCCGCGAATACGGGTCAACTTTTCTTCAAAAAACAGGTGCGAGAAGAGAGCGGTCCATACCGGTATCGTGCCCAGCATCACGGCGGCATTAGCTGAAAAGGTGCGGTCGATACCGAAAATAAACAGCATCTGATAAATCAGATTCCCGAGCAGGGCCAGTCCGATTAGCTTGAGCCAGTCTTTCGGGTCAACACGAATTTTAATCCGCCGGATGAAAACGACCACCCAGATAAAAATGATGGCCAGACTGAACCGAAAAGCGTTAAAAGTGACCGGATCGATCTCATCCAGACTGTACTTGACCACCGAAAAATTCAGAGCCCAAATAAAAACCACAAAAAGCAGGAAGCCTTCAACTATTACATTGCGCGACAAAAGATTTTACCTTTTTCAATACATCTTATAAGATTCATAAACTCTGTAACAACGGCACTGCAACGCCTCAAAGATGATGATCGTACAGGACTATGCCCCGAATGTCAAAACCCTTATCTTCCACCCGAATTTTCATCCAAACCCAAACAGGTTTAGCTCGTGATCCAAAGAATTCAAACCGTATTTCTGGCACTTGTTGTTATCATCAATATCGTCTTTTTCTTTTTACCTCTTTATGACGAGGCCCTGCGCGATCCGGGGGCCTGGGTAACTAACATACTCACTTTTTCACTGGTCGTCGCAGCCGGTATAAGTCTATATGCCATCATTTTATTCAAGGACCGGCCCAAACAGATGCGGATGGTTCGCATGGCACTGGTAATGCAATTAGTCGCCTTTGGAGCCTGTATCGGTATTTTCTTTACGCTCGGCACGATTTTCACCTCCCTTTGGCAGGAGGCTCTGTCAGCCGGATTGCTGGGTATTGGGGTTGTCCTGTGCTATCTGGCCTTGCATTTTATCCATAAGGATGAAAACCTGGTCAAATCGATGGATCGCATCCGGTAGCAGGTATGGATAACCGAGAGGGGCAATCCTGGCTGGTTACGGTTGCGCTGCTTTTTGGTATGCTCAACTTTGGCTTTGCCCCGATATTAGTGCGCGTTGCCGATGATGCCGACCCTTTCGCTCTTGCCGTTGTGCGCACAGTTTCTGCGGCAGTTGTGTTACTGGCAATTTGGGCGTTTCGATCTAAAGCGAACGCCCATTCCTATAATCGACATGAAAACCTGCTTGCTCTCGGAGCCGGATTCGCACTCGGACTTCATTTCATCTGCTGGATTGCCGCGATCATGCTTACCTCCGTTGCTTCTGCATCGGTGCTGGTGACCATACACCCGGTTATCCTGATTCTCATTGAGGCCTACTATTTTAAGCGAAAATTTTCCGGTTTAGTTTGGACGGGGGTCTTCATGGCTTTTTCCGGGTCAATTGTGCTGGGCATAAGTGATGCCACAGGTGATACCGGTTTTGAGCATGCGCTCCGGGGTGATCTTCTTGCCGTTATGGCAGCACTGCTTTTCGTTGTTTACTTTTTACTCAGTCAGAAACTTCGGCAGACTTCCGATTGGCTGGGCTACATCACCAGGGTTTATGGAATTACGGCACTTACCTGTGTGTTTGTTGCCGTGATTATCGGGGCTGATTTCTCAATGTCAGCAGTCGCGCTGGCCGCCGGCATTGGCCTTGGGCTCGGACCGCAAATCGCCGGGCACGGCGCCATGAACTATGCCGTAAAATTTATCTCGCCTGCCATCCTCGCCACGCTCATCCTGGTGGAACCCGTGCTCGGCTCGCTTCTCGCCTGGGGTTTATTTGATGAAGTTCCACCCGGCCTGTCTGTTCTGGCGATTGTTATCATTCTTTGTGGTGTTGTTATGGCTTGGTTTAAGCGGAGTTTATAGGCACTGAGGCATCGAGGCACATAGGCACAAAGGTGGTGCTTGGAATTATGAACTTGCCTTTCACCTTCTACTTGTGGATAAGCGCCCCGGCTTCTCCCCTCTTGCCGATGTTAATGTGGCATGCAAGTTGTTACTTCTAATCCTACCGGTAACAATCCGTTATAATCCGATTTTTTCGGAATGTTTTTATTACATCAACAAGGTCAATAAACCTTATAATCCGGGTAATATGATCTCATGTTTTACAGAAAAGCGCTTCTTAAACAGCTGCTTTTTGGATATTTTTTTTCTGGTCGGTATTGCGGAAGTGATCACGAAAAGTCTTATCTTTAGGAGACTTAGACGCTAAACATAAATACATGTAGATTCATCAGGGATATCTTTTCTTGAACTACTTTTGATTTTAAGGGTAAGCACAAAACGAGTATCACAAAAAAATGAACAAGAGTACGCTGACTCGCTGGGCGATCGGAGTGGCACTTGCAGGGTATTGGTCATTCATGTATCATCCCGAACTGGATTTCAAACCAGAACACATCGAAAAGCCCGGTAAAGAAATACACATTGCCGACTGGGATGAAATTACCGAACGCGGGACGCTCAAAGTATTAACCCGCTACAACTCTGTATCTTATTTCCTTCATCACGGTCTCGACCGAGGCTTCGAGTATGAGCTGTTGAATACCTTTGCCCGCCGGCACGGGCTGGCTCTTGAAATGATTATACTCAAGCCCGGTGATGACCCCGTTCAAATGATGCAAAATGGCAAAGCGGATGTACTGGCTGCCAATACCGTCATCACCCCGGGTCTTTCTGAGTCCCTTGCGTTTACCAATCCCTATGATCTCATCGATTTGGTTGTCGCCGTTCCGGATAAAGCCCCCGCTCACAACATGAATTATATTTTCGGAAAGAATGTTGCGATGACCGATGTGCTGGCTTCCGTAACCGATGTGACGAACCGATACGGCAGTCACATAAACATGGCCGAGAAACCCGAGAAATACGGTTGGGACACCGAAATACTGCTCAACCACGTAGCCACCGGTGAAATCGACGCCGCTATCGTAGAATCTCACGTGCTGAAAGCCGCCAAAAACTATATTCCGGATATCAAGCAAGGGCCTGCCGTCGCAAATCAGCTGCCGTTAGCCTGGGCTACTCATAACAACTCTACAGAGTTGCTAAATCAGCTGAACGATTTCATTTCAGAACATTTCCACGTAAACAGCTTCAATGGTCGAATACTGAGATCAACGACCATGAATGTTCTTCGAAGCCGCTATTTTCTTGATGGGAATAATGTCCGCCGCTATCGGCAACCTTTCGAAGAAACAATGATGTATGGCTACCTTTCTCGATATGATGAAATCGTTAAGCCTCTTGCTGAACAAGCAGGTGTTGATTGGAAACTGGTTACCGCCGTGATGGCGGAAGAAAGCAGTTTCAACCCGCGCGCGAATAGCTGGATGGGTGCCGTCGGACTGATGCAGATTATTCCCAGATTTTCCAGAGTATCACAAGAAGAGTTGCTCATTCCGGAAGTGAATATTGCCGAGGGCATTCGATACTTGCAGAAAAACCTGCGTCGCCACGCTTATCTGGATGATGAAAATCAACTTAAGATGACACTTGCTGCATATAATGCAGGAATCGGCCACCTGTCTGAAGCCCGGCGACTGACCCGCGAGCGCGGCAAAAACCCGGATGAGTGGGAAGATGTAGGCGAGACTTTTCTAAAATTAATGCAGTATGAATACTACTCGCAATCTCGCTATGGGTTTGTGCGGGGTATTGAAACCGTCCAATATGTTGATAAAGTGATGCGGCGCTATGAAACCTACCGGTCCGTAACGGCAATAGCAGGAGCACACGACGTTCGGGATCAAATCAGTCCGTAGCCTTGATGATCAGCATGGTTACATCATCGCCGTAATCGCCATTGCAGAAATCGGTTACATCCCGGGTAACGGCTTCCCAGATTTTTTCAGCCGGCTGATCCCGAACTTTCTTGATACATTCTATTAAGCGCTGTTCCCCGTACATTTCCTGCTGATGGTTCATCGCTTCCGTCACACCGTCGGTATACATGACGATGACGTCGCCTTTCCGGTAAGATAGCGACCCAATAGCGTAGGGTTTTATTGTAGGCATCGCACCCAGAAGCAATCCGCCCTCGCGCAGTTCATCAACCGTATCTTCATCTGCCCGAAAATGCAGTGGTGGGTTATGGCCGGCATTCGAATAATTTATTTTATGATTCGACGGATCAATCGTACACCAGAAAAACGTGATGAATTTGTCAGAGGTAGTGTTTTTGTACAGAATTTCATTCAACCGGTCCATCGTCTGACTCATATCAAGATGTAACGGAACCAAAACATGGAACATGGATTGCAAATTGGCCATGAGCAGCGACGCCGGCACGCCTTTTCCGGTTACATCAGCAATTGCGCAGTGGATTTTGCCTTCATCTTCCATCATCTCATAGTAATCGCCCCCGATCTGCCGGGATGACAGATTATGCCCATAGAGTTCAAGCCCTACAACACTTGGGGGTTTATCCGGAAGGAGTTTGAGCTGAATGGTCCGGGCGAGTTTAAGATCTTCTTCAATTCGGCGTTTTTCGACCTGCTCTTCCAGCAAGTAGGTTTTCTGGATAGACAGGAGCGTCAGGTTTCCTACGGACTGAATGAATTCGTAGTCCGTCTCTGAATAGGAGTTATTTCCGGATCGCTTGCCGATTCCCACCACGGCGTGGAATTCCTCTTCATATTTGAGCGGGATCAGGGCTTCAATGCCATTTTCGTTGAGTGCCGGAATTTGATCCCTCAACTCCTCGGTGACTGGCGTCATCTGCTCACACCTGCGGCATATTTCGCGGAGATCCTCTTCGGTAAAATCCTTATGCAAACCGCTGCTGGCCGGTAAATCCACCGATCCGTCTGATTTTTTCAGGACCATGAAAAATGTGCGGATGAAAAACTGACCCATCAGCGCAAATTTGAATATCCGGAGGATCTGCTCCCGGTCTACGGTGGCATTAAACTCTTTGCTGAGTTCAAACAGGGTATTCAGCTCCTGCACTTTGATATCCATCCGCCGGTTGGTCTCTTTGAGCTCATTGAAGAGCCTGGAGTTGCTGATACCCACCGCCGAAAGAATTGTCAGGCTTTCCAAAAACTCCCGCTCATGAGGACTCAAATCAGATTTGCCGGGCCGGTTTCCCAGTCCAAGAAACCCCAAAAGCTGACTGCTGGTACTGATCGGAAACAGCCATCGCACCTCCCGCTCGGTTAACTCCGGTGCCATTTGTTGGTCATACAAATCAACATGTTGCTCCTGTTGGGATTGTGGTAGATCAAATTTCAAAATGGAACCTGATTGAAGGCCGGTCATGCCTTTGCTTTTTACCACTTCATAGGCTTGATCGCCATCGGTCTTGATCAACACAACCGCCCGGGGGGTTAGCAGCTTACCCATGCAGATGAGCAGCAGATTATTCAGAATAAAATGCAGGTCGTGCGACTCCACCAGCAAGCGGCTGGTATCCATTATTGTTTTGAGTTCAAAGCGGCTTTGCCGTTCGGAAAGCGTACTCATATCGCTTAGATTTTCCGGACCAGTCGCAATTCGTTGTAACCGTTTTGCCGGGAATACTCCACTTCATCCATAAATGAGCGGATCAGATAGATGCCAAACCCGCCTCGTTGTCGTTTTTTGATGCGTTCTTTCAGATCCGGGTAGCTATAAACCGAGGGGTCAAAAGATTTGCCGTCATCTACAATTCGGATGACGAGTTTGTCGGCAACAACATTTACAGAGAGTTCAACTTCGCGGGAGTTATCATAATCATAAGCGTGCTTTATCACATTGGTGCACGCCTCATCCACCGCCATTTGTATCTCGTGGGTTTGTTCGGCGGAAATCTTCAGTTTTTTTGAAAATTCGGCAATAAACTCCCTCACCCTCGAAAGCTCTTCGGTGGTAGCTGCAAAACGTATGCTATGAGAATCTACTTTCGGCAACCCGGGTGGATTATTTTGAGTTATTGAACTGGGATATCGCCTCGTTTTCATCCGGGAGGATATCGTAAAGGGTGGGGAAACCAAGCAAATCAAATACATTATAGACCTTACTGTTCATATTCGTAAGCTTAATATCCCCGCTGTGTTGACGAACCTCCTCAATATAGGCCATGAAAACACCCAAACCGGCACTGGAGATATAGGTGAGATTCGTACAGTTAACAATAATGTGGTATTGTTGCTCAGCAATAAGATGCTGGAAAACCTCCTCAAGCCTGGGTGCCGTATGGGCATCAAGCTCACCGTACAAGTCCACAACCGAAAAGTCTCCGGATGTGCGGGTATGTAGTTTAAATTGTTCCATGTTCACAGTTCTTACGATGAATGAGAAGAAAAGTTAGAGGGATGATAAAAAAAATCAGACCCTGTATTAACGGACTGCGCAGAAAGTTAATTGGAATGTGCCGACAACTCAACTTTTTTACGGAAATAGAATTCAATTGTCGCAGTTAAAGATTTTGAAATATGTAATGGGTTTAATCCCTTTTTCGATAAGTTGAATTATTGAAAATTGAGCCTACTCCGAAAAGAAGAAATTGGTAAATAATGGAAGCACGAGCTTAAATAAATTAGCTTTATTTGTTTTCAACTCACCCCAACCCCTCTCTATGGGAATAAAGAGGGGCGTAAT
>SLJN01000337.1 GCA_007135115.1 Balneolales bacterium | reverse complement strand
TAACCCCTACTTCAAACTTAATATGGCTTAGTGGTATTTTAGCGATATTGGGAGTTACTGTATGACACTATAAATATGAGAGTCGTGCAACAGACACTACCGGCAGATCCGCGTAAATCCGTGGCAAAAAATCCTTGAAATACTAAACACCTCACCCCAACTCCAAAGGCCCGCCGGCGCCTTCTCCGGTTTCGCCCTGATCGCCTTCGAACCATTTTATTTCGACTTCGAGGCTGCGCTGAGTGCCTTTTTGTTTTTTATCTTCATCTTCGGCCTGGATGTCCAGAATCAGATTTTGGGGGATTTCAAGAATCAACTCTTCGCCACCTTGTTTCAGAACTACCCGACCCTCTTCAATTTTGCCGGCTAATTCTCTGAGGAAAGTTGCTACATCATTCCGTTTTCTGGGTTCTTCGCTTTTAAATAACCTTACTTCTCGTCCCATGATCTTTTTGGTTAGTGGTTGATCGTGCAATGTGCTCCATATTCATATAACGGATATCCTGATTTCCTGATGTGCCACAATGGGTTTTATGGAGAAAATTTTGTGATTCTTACCAAATCGGTAGATAATCTCATAAATATCTATTGGCACTTTCTATGCGCCCCTCTTACGCTATTACCTGAAGACAACCATTCACCAGAATGTAATTGCAAAACCGTAGAATCGTAGGGACAAGGCAAGCCTTGTCCCTACACTTTCACGCATCAAAACATCATCTCAAAAATCCGTGCCCATCCGCGTAAATCCGCGGCAAAAAAATCCGTATAAATCCGCGAAGATCCGCGGTTGAAAAACCATCAAGGTAGCCAGGGATATTTTCGAAAATCCGGCTTACGCTTTTCGAGAAACGCATTTCGCCCTTCTTTGGCTTCTTCGGTCATGTAGGCAAGTCGTGTGGCTTCGCCGGCGAATACCTGCTGTCCTGCCATGCCGTCATCCGTGAGGTTGAATGCGAATTTGAGCATTTTTATGGAGGTCGGTGATTTTTCAAGGATTTCCTGCGCCCATTGCTCTGCAGTTTCTTCGAGTTTTTCATGGGGGACGGATTCGTTGACCATGCCCATTTCGTATGCTTCATCGGCGCTGTAGTTTCGACCGAGGAAGAAGATTTCGCGGGCGCGTTTTTGTCCGACCATTTTAGCGAGATAGGCCGATCCGTAGCCGCCGTCGAAACTGGTTACGTCGGCGTCGGTTTGTTTAAAGATAGCGTTTTCTTTACTAGCAAGCGTCAGATCACACACCACATGCAGGCTGTGTCCGCCGCCCACGGCCCAGCCGGGTACTACTGCAATGACGACTTTGGGCATAAAGCGGATCAACCGCTGAACTTCCAGGATATTCAGGCGTGGCATGCCTTCATCATCCACATATCCCTTTTCGCCTCTTGAGCGCTGGTCACCGCCGCTGCAAAATGAGTAGACGCCATCTTTCGGGGAAGGCCCCTCAGCGGAAAGCAGAACTACGCCAATGCTGTTATCTTCACGAGCATCAACAAACGCTTCGAACAGCTCCCCTACCGTTTTCGGTCGGAATGCATTGCGGACTTCCGGGCGGTTAAATGCGATGCGGGCAACGCCGTCCGCTTTTTTATAGGTGATATCTTCGTACTCTTTTACGGTTTTCCAGTTCATCTGAATATTTGTTTGAAATAGGTTTGTCAGAGTCTATCGGACTTCCCCGAAATCCGGTTTTCTAAAAATGTTCTGAGCTCGGCAACATACGAGTCTGCCGCATCAATGTGAACCCGGTGTGCGGCACCCGGAATGATTTTGACTTCAACATTTTTCAAGCCTTCGGCCATCTTTTGCTGAACCGAAACATACTTTTCATCCTTCTCCCCCGCAAGCAGTAGTACCGGTACGTTTATTTTCTTAAGATCGGATTTCGACACCGGCGGCATCACCCCGGCTCCAAAGCCCTGAAGACTTTTTGCCGGACCTTCCGGGTCCTGCTGCTTCTGAATCATTTGCAGATGATGTTCCGTTTCTTTGATTATCCTTTGGTTGGTATCAGCTTTGAATAATGGCATTTTGTTCCATTCTTCAATAAATCGGTTGAGATCACTGCGAATCGCCTCTGCCCTTTGCTGATCGATTTCACGGCGCTCGCTGCGCTGAATTTCATCCGACAAGCCCGGGCCGGTGCTTTCCAATATCAATGCTTTTAGCATCTCCGGTCGCTGGGTTGCAAAATGAAGTGCAAGTCGCCCGCCCATGCTGTATCCGACCAGGAAAACCGGTTGACCGGTCACGGTTTCGATAATCTCTGCGAGATCTTTCACTAATTTATTGGTATCGCTACGCGCCGGATCATCAGGAGTATCGGTTTCGCCATGCCCGGGCAGGTCTATCAATAGCGGGTTGACCAGATCGGTAATGTGAGGAGTGATGTGATAAAAATCTGCGGAAGTGCCGAAGAATCCATGCAAAAAAAGGCACCACGGTTTAGCCGGATCAGCCGGGGGAAATTCTATACGATAGCGCAGACCGTTGATTTCCAAGGTATCAATCATAAACCGGTGGCATCAGGTGAGCGTCAATTCATGGATTTGCGGAGCCGGTCGGATTTTAATCCATCCGTCACACATTCGGTAATCCGGATTCCGGTATCCGGCAAATTATCTAACCGGTTTTGCAGCTCAGAACGTTTCGTAATCTGCTGAAAATCAACACCGAACCCACGACATATCGTTGCGATATCGGTTGATTGGGGGGTTTCAAAGAGTTCGCGGAAACGCTCATCGTAGCAATCAAACGGCAGCATCCGAAAAATACGTCCACCGCCGTTGTTGATGATCACGATATGCAGGTTGCGATTTCCGGTGTGTACCGAATGCAGTGCCGAAATATCGTGCAAAAATGCCAGATCCCCGGTAATCAATGTGGTTTGGTCAGCGGCGTCGGCCACTCCGAGCGCGGTCGAGGTGATGCCGTCAATTCCACTGGCGCCGCGATTCGAAATTACTTTTTCAGGTGATGTAGTTACCGGAACACGGTCAACATCCCGCACGATCAGTGAATTGGAGAGCATCAGGGTGGCATGTTGCTGCTGCATGACCAAATCAATGGCATGCAGATCGGTAAATGCCAACTCCCCGGTAAGCCACTCCGGCCATTGGGCACGATAGGTGTCAAAACTTTGACCGCTTGCAATGCGGATTTCACTTTGTCGGAAGTCAGGGAGTTCCCCCCAATCAATAAGTCCCTGACATTCGAAACGCTCATTGGTGATACCGGGCAATTCCGACGGGTGCGCATCCGACCGGATGACCACATGCGGAACATCCTTTTGGTTCTGTAAGAAGGAAATCATCCCCCGGCTTGTGGGAAGTCCGCCGAACCGTAGGATTAAATCCGGTTTAACCGGCATATTCTTTACCCACTGACTCGCCGCCGAAAATGCATTTGATCCTGAAATATGAAGTGAGGTGCTTTCCGTCCAAACCGCAACCCCGGTTTTATCCGCCAGTGACCGGATATTTGCAGCCATGGGGTCGTGATCTGCCAATGGCCCGCACACCGCGACCGGATTTTCAGCATTCGAAATTCGTGATTTCAACCATTCAGGGATACGAGTACCTCCGGAATAAAATCCGGGTACTTTGGGAGACAGATCCGAGTAGAACTCATTTAGGGCATCAAGGTCGGCCGAGGCTGGTTCAAGTGGTTTGCGGAAGGGAAAGTTGAGATGCACCGGCCCGTGTTTATTGACGGACTGCTCCACAGCCTGCTTCGCCAGATACGCTACACGGTCAAAATCTTCAGTTTGATCACCCGGTTCCCCAGCATCGTGAAAAAAGACAGGATAGTTACCGAATAAATTGAGCTGATCGATGGTCTGGTTAGCTCCGGTATTTCGTTCTAACGGAGTTCGGTCTGCAGAACAGACAATCAGTGGGGTTCCGGATTGGCGCGCCTCGATAACAGCCGGATAGTAATTGGCTGCGGCCGTTCCGGAAGTGCAAATCAGCAGTGCGGGCAGTCCGGTTGCTTTTGCTGACCCGAGTGCTCTGAATCCTGCCGAACGCTCATCGAGGACCATTTCAGAGGTGATCAGCGGGCATGATGCTGCGGCAAAGGTAAGGGGGGTGGAACGGGATCCCGGAGAGATGTAAGCCCGGTTTACGCCATTTTCGGCAAACGATCGTATCAGCCGGGCGCACCAGCGGAGAAGGTTTCCGGCATGATCATAATGTGAGTCACTCGGCGGCATGACGCAGTGCGTTCAGCATCGGTAAGAGTTTGAGTTCGGTCTCCCGCCATTCTGCTTCGGGATCGGAACCTTTTACGATACCGCATCCAGCGTAAAATCGCACTTTATTGGGTTGAATCAACCCTGAGCGAATGGCTACAGAAAACTCGCTGCGTCCGTTGCGGTTCATCCACCCGATCGGACCGGCGTACCAGCCGCGTTCAATCTGCTCAAGTTCCTGGATGTAAGGCAATGCACGATCCTGAGGATATCCGCCCACCGCAGGTGTCGGGTGCATTTTTTCCAACAGGGCCATGACATCGGTAGCATGATTCAATGATGCGGTAATCGGCGTATGTAAGTGCTGTACGTTTGCATATTTACGGATGCCCGGCTGGTCAGGAACATCAATTTCAACCGAATAGTCTTCCAGTTTTTCGAGGATATAATCGACCACGAACTGGTGCTCACGAAGATCTTTTCCGCTGCTCAAAAGTTTTCGGCTGAGGATTTCATCCTGAGTGGCCGTCTTACCTCGGGAAATGCTGCCGGCTAGGCCGTCGGTGTATAAACGGTCGGATTCAATAGACAGCAGTTTTTCCGGCGTGCATCCCACAAAAGCCGCCTGACCATTTACCTGATACAAAAAGCTGAAACAGTCGGGATAATCGGTTCGCAGATGGTGCAGCAGCCGGGTGGGGTTTGCCCTGCCGTCGGTGTGCAAACGCTCCTCGCGCGCCATTACGATCTTTTCAAATACATTCTGATCGATCAGGTCTTTCGCATGTGCTACGTTTTCTTCCCACCGGTTCCGAAAAGCCGGAGAGTTGTCGGCCGTCAGCGTTAACGCAGCATCTGTTGTACCATTCAGAACGACACTTTGGTCAAGTTGATCCGATAAGGTATCGGTGAAATGTCTGAGTTTGGCCTCAGCTTTGTCAATCAGCGTATCCGGATCGTCATTATCTGTAACCTGCAACCCGAGCGTTAGCAGGGAAAATTTACCATCGCGGATGACCGTCCACCCGGGCAGAATAAAAGAGCTATTGCCGAAGCTGCTCCAAACTCCGCTGAGCGGTTTATCAAAAAATGATGCCCCACCGAAAACATTCATACCGGCAAGACTGTGAGGTATTTCGGAATAGGAATGAACCTGCTGTTCCAGTTTGGAAACCTCACGCCGGAGTTTAGAAAACCTGGAAGAACCGTAGTGACGACAAATATGCAGAGCTTCTCCAGCCGCTATAGCCAAGCCTGAATTGGGATGTTCCCAGTAATACTGAAAGTCATCAGAGTTTCCATAGGTTTCCAGTACTGCAAGCGGATCAACTTTGTCGAAAGGCAGGGAAATAGTTATAAAGCCGGCTTGCTCGTCTTCCCGGAGGGTGTTACTGAGAAATTCTGAAAAATGGTTTTCATCACAGAGCCGGGAGAAATAATCTCGGGTAAGCGTAGAAATGTAATTGCTGGTTTCAGGCATAATAATTATCAGCCGTAAATAATTTTCAATACTTTCAATTAATAATGAAAACGAAGCGGGCTACAAAAGCTTATAAATTCGTAACCGGAACCTTACTCCTTGCCCCGGATAAAGATAGTTACTCAGTATTCAATATAAGGAACCATTCATTAAACCGGCTAAAGATACATTAAAGTCGAAATCTTGCCAAACATCTCTGGCACCACAGGTTTACGTGGAAATCCCAAATGACAATTTTCAAATAACAAATAAATTCCAATAGCTAATACTCAATTATCGAAACCAGACCCGCCATCCGTTTGGGATTTAGGTCATTGAACATTGGAGATTATTTGAAATTTGATATTTGTCTATTGTCATTTCACTAGCGTTCATTGCGTCATAGCGGTTCCTTAAGCTTTCCCTGAATTACCTTGACCCACTATATTTTGCATAATCGACCTGCAGAGCTGCCGTTTTACTTAGACTGTATTTTCCCTATTTTTGCTCCGCATTACCTCAGAATCAGCAAAATTTTTACCAACCTGATAAATCATGCGTAATATATCGGTTCTCCTGACCGGGATCCTATTCTTTGTTTTTCTAACCACACCTTCTCAACATATTCTTCAGGCAACCCCTTTAACTGATGATGACAATGATGAAGAGGTTGATCCCGATTTTGAGGAGCGTTTCAACGAAGCTTTAGCCAAATACGAGGAAACTGAGTACCTGGAAGCTGCCCGGCTGTTCGCTAAGTTGGATGAAGTTGAAGCTACACTGTTTGCCGGTAAAAGTTATTTCGCCGCCGGTTATTACGCACTTGCCCTGCGATACCTCACCAGTGTAACCGAAGAAGCCCCGGCTGAAGTCTATCTCGACGCTCGGTACACCCTGGCTCTGGCTGATTTTAAAATCGGCAATTACGGCCGTTCGCTCGATGTGCTCTACACCTTGTTGGAGGAATCGGAAATTCAGGATGAAGCTGACGAGCTGTACACCTCAATCCTCCATTTTCTGAATAAGGATCAACGAAAAAAAGCTTTTCACGAATCCGGAACGGACTCGGTGCGGTATGATCTTATTGAGTACGCCCTTGAATTTAACTCCCCCACCTCTGTCCGGCACCTTACCGAAGCCGTCCGCCACAGTTTTGATGCCCAGGTAGATTCCGCCCGAATTGAAAAAATCCAGGCCAAAGCCGATACGCTTTATGAAGAGCGCGGTGATACGACGGAAGTCGCTCCTGCCCCTCCCGGTATGGTTTACAATGTGGGAATCCCTTTACCCGCTTATGACCCGGATGACAGCCAGTTTCCGGTAGCTCAAGGGTTGTATTTCGGTATTCAAAAAGCAGCTGATGAATTTAATCAGCGTAACGAAGACCGCCAGATCAGTCTGCATCACGAAGACCCGGATGATGAAGATGCTTCACCGGAGTCGGTGCTGAGCAAGTTTGCCTGGAATTTTAACTCCGACCTGATTATCGGTCCGCTGTACTCAGAGTCTGCTTATAAAATGACCAGAGATGTTGAAGATTACGGCATCCCTATGGTTCCGCCGCTTGCGAATTCAGATACGTTAAATCTGGACAATCCCTACATCTATCAAACCAACCCGACGTTTGCCAAGCGAGGTAGAGCACTGGCCCGATTTGCAGTTCAGGAACTGGAAATGGATACCCTTGCAGTCATGACCGAGCGGGACACCCAGGGCATGGAGGAAGCCTATGCTTTCCGGGATGAAGCCGAAAGACAAGGAGCAAAGGTCATTCACTTTTTCCAGGATCATTTTGTCGATCGCGGTTATGATGTATCCGACTACACCCCCCATTTTGCAGGCGATGATCGCTATCTGGACGACGATGAAAAAGAAGATGTCATCATTCGTGATATCGACGGACTGTTTCTCGGATTCACCGGTCGTGGGGCTCAGACGCTTATTGACCTTGTGATGACGGACCTTGAAGCTACCCGAAGCGAAGTGGCTGTTCTCGGAAGCTCAGAAATGGCCAATTTTAACTTCAGCGATCGCCGCATCAATAACTTCGATATCTTCTTCATGGATTTCATGTACCTGGATGATGAGCGCTCTCGGGTCAAGGATTTCAAAGAAGAATTTGAGGATGAAACCGGAATGGAGCCATCTCAATTTTCCTATCTCGGCTACGATGTGGCGGATTTTCTATTCAAAACGCTGGAAGAGCATCCCAACCCGAAAGACCTCAAAAGAGTCATACGCGACCGACCGCATTACGAAGGATTGATCATTGATATCGTCTTCGCCAACTCCCACATCAACACCGGCATGAATTTCTTCGAGCTGACCGAAGACGGCCCGGTATTTATCGGCGAAAAAGACCTTGAGGAGCTTGTTGAGGAGCTTGCAGAAGAAGAGGACGATGAGGATGAGGATACGGAAAACGATAACGAAAATTAAACATCTGCAATCTGCTATCTCTTTAAATTATTTAGATAATCGCTAAGGTTACCCAATCTTGCCCAAAGTCATCATCCCGTCTTTTCGAACAGATAGTAGATTGATGATTGCAGAAAGCAGATTGCAGATGTTAACTTGACAATCTTTCGGCAAGATCCACAAATTCCTCAGGCGTAAGGCTTTCCGCTCTTCTACGCAACAAATCTTCAGGCAAGCGCTCGGTGGGGTAATTGCCTTTAAGGTTATTATTTAATGTTTTACGCCTGCGGGCAAACGCGTCCCGAATTAACCTTCTGAGGGTTTGTTCATCAACCTCGGTCTCCAATGGTGGCGCCGGTTTCAGGCGGATGACCGTGCTTTCCACTTTCGGTCTCGGTCGAAAAACGGTCGGCGGCACATTAAACAACCGCTCGGTTTGAAAAAACAGCTGAAACTGAACACTCAGAATTCCATAATCTTTGGTCGACGGACGAGCAACTATACGATCAGCCACTTCTTTTTGAATCATAACCACAACCTGTTCAAGCATCTCACGGCACTCCAACAACTGAAACAAAATCGGACTGGTGATGTAATACGGCAGATTCCCGGTAACGGCTAAAGGTGCATCTTCCTGAATGCTTCGCCAATCAAATTGAAGAATATCCGAATGAATCACCGCGGCATCGGGAAAACGAGTTTTCAAATCTTCAATCACCCGCGGATCGGTTTCGATCAGAATCAGCTTATCGGCTTCCTCATACAGCTTTCCGGTGATGGCTCCGGCACCCGGCCCTATTTCCACATGCACCTTTGAAGCAGATTTAAGCGCGGCCCCGGCTATCCGGTCGATATAGTTTTGATCCACCAGAAAGTGCTGACCTAATGATTTTTTGGCTTTTACCATAACGTTTAAGCTGAGTATGATTGATGAACATCAAGTTACAGCCGGATGGGTACTTGTAGCAATTAAAGTTGGATTATTTGGACTAAACTCACCCCAGTCCCCTCTCTAATGCATTTAGAGAGGGGAACTTGACGGCTAATAGGGAATTATAAACAATCAAAATGAATGATGGCCAGGATTTATGATCTACGAATTAAAC
>SLJN01000329.1 GCA_007135115.1 Balneolales bacterium | reverse complement strand
TTGATGACGCCTCCGTTACCTTCACCGCCGATTACGGCATTCTGGCGCTGCATTTCCTTCACTACATTAATTTCACCGACGGCGGATCGATAGCAGGAAACGCCATGCTTGGCTGCAATGTCCTCATTTACACGGGAACTTGACAGGTTTACAGCAATCGGACCTTTTTTTTTGGTCAGCATGAAATCCGCTGCGGCAGCTATGGTGTATTCTTCACCAAAAAGTCGCCCGTTTTCATCAACAAGAGCGAGGCGGTCGGCGTCCGGATCTACAACTACACCGAGATCACAGCCTTCATTTTTGACGGTTTCGCAAATGGCTTCGAGATGTTGCGGCAGAGGCTCCGGATTGTGGGGAAACTGACCGTTGGGAGTGCAGTATAATTCAACAACTTCATCAACCCCGAGTTTATACAGTAATTCCGGAATGACTTCTGATCCTGCGCCATTAACGGCATCAACGGCGACTTTGAATTTTCGTTTTTTGATCAACTCCGGTTGAATATACGGCTGATCAATACACTGTTGGATGTGATGATCATTGAGCGTATGATCGATCATCTCTTTACCAATATGTTGAAACGTCTGGTATTTAAAATCACCGCCTTCCGACAGTCGGATAACAGCTTTGCCTTCTTCATCATCCAGAAACTCACTTTTGTGATTGAGTAGCTTCAGTGCATTCCACTCTTCCGGATTATGACTTGCAGAAATAATGATACCGCCGCTTGCATTGTGACGAAGCACACCCATCGCCACCGTAGGAGTGGGCGCGATGCCAAGGCTGATAACCTTACAACCAACGGACTGCAAGGTAGAACTCACTAAATCCTCGCAGAGCTTACCGGTAACTCTGGTATCCCGGCCAATGACTACGGTTCCGCCATTCAGATGGCTCCCATAAGCCGCCGCGAAACGTGTCAGATTTTCGGGGTGGAGGTCAGTCCCGAATACCCCCCTGATGCCGGAAACAGATATCATTAAAGACATAGAAACTTAATTTTTTTGAATAACTCTTGATTGTAGTGATTGCTAACCCGTAAAAGCTGAGCGCCGGGATATTTTACTCTCCGACTTTCCACTTGTGCTCTTCAATTCCGGCCAGTTGGTTTTCGGTACGTGCCAGTATGAAGAGGAGGTCACTCAACCGGTTCAGATAAATGATGACTTCCGGATTGATCGACTCCTGCGTTTTTGAAATGATACAAGTTCTCTCGGCACGGCGGCACACCGTTCTGGCAACATGCAGGCTCGCAGCAGCAGGCGTACCTCCCGGGTGAATAAAAAACTTCAACGGTTCGAGCTCACTTTCAAACTCATCTATGCGCTGCTCGATATGTTGAATATGGGAGGATGAAATCCGCTCAATTTTGGCTTTTTTGGATGGAGGAGTGGCGAGGTCAGCTCCCAATACGAATAATTCATCCTGCATGGATTGCAGTATCGGTCGGATTTTTTCGTGAACGCCGTGGCTTAAGGCCATTCCGATATGAGAGTTCAGTTCATCGACGGTGCCGTAAGCTTCAATTCTGGTATTGGTTTTCGGAACCCGTTCTCCTCCGAACAGGGACGTATCTCCGGTATCACCGGTTTTGGTGTAAATTTTCATAATGATCTACTTGATTAGCATCAATTTATCTGTGTGTTGTTCGCCAGCTACGTTAAGAACGGCAAGATAAGCACCGCTGGTTAAATGCGAAGCATCAAATTTTACATTGTGAGTGCCTGCTTGTTTGGTTTCATCAATCAACGTAGTGACCAATCTGCCGGAAACATCATAAATGTGAAGCTGCACATGTTTCGTTTCGGGTAGATCAAATGAAATTTGAGTGTCCGGGTTGAAGGGGTTGGGGTAGTTTGAATAAAGCTTCACACGGTCCGGGTGTTCTGCAATGGGGTCATCCGGATCTATGGAGGTCAGTTCCGCATCGAAGCTGTGGATCGTTTCGGCTCCCTGGATTTCTTCAGAATAATGGGTCCCGTCCGGAAAGTAGACATCAGCATAGAAGGAGTCGTAATCTCCTGCAGTAAAAATCAGAGATGACAGTTCGGATGAGTGAATGGAGCTATTTCCGACAACCTGCGTTTGCGGAGGTAGAGTGGCATCATCACCCATAGGAGTGAGTGTCACTTTGGTACCGGGTATCAGGATGGAGTTATCATCGCCCGAAGCTTTGGGTTCAACTCCGATCCAGCCGGAATCATCCGAAGGTGAGTCATTTAAAAATATTTCATTGGGATCCATGGAGTTGGATATGAATAAATCGGGGAGCTTATTGTTGTTGTAATCCAGTGCGACAGCGCTCACCGCATTTTTACCGGTTTCCGTAACCATGTCACCGCTGGTTATTTGCAAAAAGTTTTCGGCATTGATGGACTCAAAAAACAGATTGGAGTTACGTCCGCGGGCATCGGTGATAAAAAGATCAGGAAAACCATTGCGGTTATGGTCCATGACGGTGACATCAGAAGGAGAGGACTCAATTTCATCAAACACAGAAGTAAAGGACTGCTGAAAATCAAAATCCCCTTCGTTTTGATAAATCCGGATGTTTGAGCTGCTGCCTTCCGGAATGAAAATGAGATCAAGATAGCCGCTACCGTCGAGGTCGGTCGTGAGCACACCTGCTCCGTCGTAGGTAATATCGGTCAGGCCTGATACCGTTTCCTGAGCAAACAGCATCGGTTCAATTTGCCGGTAGACCCGAATCCTTGGGGTATCATCGTCGCCGGTTTCCGTGGTGATGATATCCTGTTTGCCGCTGTTGTCAAAATCTGCTACCGTGAGAGAGGTCGTTTTACTTTGGAGTTCTGTAAAAGCACCGGCATTACCGACACGGTTATAGGATTCTTCATCCTCATAAATATAGATCTCGTTGCTTTGGTTATCCCCGTTGATCACAATGAGATCGAGATAGCCGTTGCCGGTGAGGTCAGTAAATCTCGCACCGGTTGTTCGCCGGTCACGCCCCCGAATACCATCTGCCCGCACTCGTTCAAACGTACCGTCTCCGGTGTTGCGGTACAGGTAGTTTTCATCGTTTTCATTCCCCAAAAACAGGTCAAGATGGCCGCTTCGGTTATAATCACCGGTGATACCGGCGGAAGTGAAACGGCCTTCGTTGGAGATTACATCATCATCAATATATTCGAATTCTCCTTCGCTTATTTGATGATATAATTGGTTGTGATTGTTTTGCTTTAAAATCACCAAATCCTGCAGCCCATTCCCGGTGAAATCTCCCCAGACCGAACCTGTACTGCCGTCATCATCTTCAATTATCGGGTTTTGTTCTGATTTCGAAACAAACTCAACCGGCCGGGTTCGTCCCTGTAGTTGTACCGGAATATCAAGAAACTGATTGGTGGCATCCGATTGAACTCTGATGCTATCGGAATGTTCGCCAAGGTTGTCAAAGCCGGTGGGGGAGAACGCCACTTCAATCCACCCTGTTTCACCGGGAGCAATCGTTTGTTCAAAATCCCTCACATCGAGGTATTCGCTTGCAGCTTCACCTTCGGATATATTGACATCGCTGGTCCCGATGTTTTCAACAAAAACCGAATCGGTTTCCACCGAATCCAAAGCCGCGGATATAATTCGCGAATCATCATGGATAATCAGGTTACCGGCTTCGGGCTCGGAAATGGTGTGGTAGGTATTAAGGTCCTCATCATCCATGGAATGTTCGGTTTCCAACCCGCTGGGCCAATGAATGGTTAATTGGGCGGATGAGGCGTCATCCAGTCCGAAATGCAGCAAACCCGGGGCTTGAGAAAACCGGCCGACGAAAGGATTATATACTCTTGTTTGGGTAATGGTTTCTCCGCCGATTTCAGCTTCGAGTTCCAGACGGGCCCCTATAGGTTCTTTGTAATAGGTATTGGTTTGTTCTAATTCAATTGCGACCCAAGAGCGCTCCGGACTGACATTGCGAAAGAGGCGAATGCTGTTGTTATGCTCTCCGATGGCCATCATATCCAGCCGGCCGTTGCGATTGTAATCCAGGAAAATCGCATGGCGCCAGTTCCCGCTGATGTTCATCATCGGTTCGCGATCGAGTTTATTGAAATCCTCACCCTCTAAATTTTCATAAAGGGATGTCGCGGCATTGTTCTCTGCTACAGTGAGATCCAGCCACCCGTTGTTATTGATATCACCCCACATGGCATGTCGGCTGTCCAGACTCTCAAGGGTGTTGATGGCTGTAAATTTTTCAAATTTGAGATCTCCGTTATTTTGAAATAAAGTGTTGCGCCGCCCACCGTAATTTGCCCGATAGATATCCAGATAGCCGTTATTGGTAAAATCGCCTATTGCTGACCCGTACGAGTGCGAGGTTTCGGTTAAGGTATGACCACCTTTAAAACTGAATTGACCACCATTGACTTCATAAAATTCATCACTATAACCACTTTGGGAGTTCACATAGAGCTCCTGGTTTCCGTTGTTGTTGAAATCAAAAGCATAAGAGCTACCGGTTTGGAAACTGAAAATATTGGGGTGATCATCACCGCTGGTTTGTTCGGCGCCGTTGCCATCCTGATTAAAGATGTTGAGGGTGAAATAATTTCGGGTGTTACGTGCCTGTTGCACCCCTTGATGTTTATCCAGTGTACCATCACCGGTAAAATCGGCATAAGTAGAGTGAACATTACCCCGAAATGAAACCTGTGCGACGCTTCCCGGGATGCCGTGATCATCAAAAGATTCTCCATTCCAGGAGAACATGCGTTCGGCCGAATCAAATGTTCGAGCCAAAAACATGATCTCATTGTTGCCGTCGCCGGTTACATCTATGATGTCAATAGAGCCGTAAGTGCTGGTGCTGAAGTCGATTTCCCCATCGGAAGGGAAAAAAAATCCGCTATCGGAGGAGTCGGGATCGAAAAAAACGACTTCGGGTTGCTCGCCTTCTTCTACAAAAACGAAATCATCATATCCGTTACCGGTGAGGTCTCCCATCGCGAAATGAGAGGGGTTAATTGAAATGTTTTCAAGTGCTTCGGGTGTGTCTACCTCGTAGAGATTGTCGTTCTGAATACCGTAAGTCAATGCCGGAGATAAGAAAATTTGGCACGATATTGGAATTAGTGTGAGCGCAAAAAGCTTAATAATATAGCTCACAGCAGAGTAGAGCTTGTGTTTAATGGTGAAAAAACACGATATTTGAGATACGTAAAAACGGGTTGATCCGAACATGGATGTAGTTACTATGCAGGGAATGCCTCTGAAAGTTCGTAGTAAAAATATGAAAACAGCTTCTATTCTACTAAGTGGAATATTACTGTTTTTTGTCAGTGATGTCACCCGGGCTCAACCGGATGCTTCTGACTATACAACTTCATCAAAGATGCTTCAAGACTACCTTGATGCCCTTAGTGATGAAGTTCCGCCGGAGTCGGCACAGGAGCGGATTGAAAAGTACGACGAAAAGATTCGCTACTTTTCACAACTCACCTTTACTCGTCGCGGAGTCGGCGTGGATGCCAACTTCCTGCGTGCTTTGGTTGCAGCGGAATCTGCCGGAAATCCGAATGCCATCTCCCACAAAAATGCGATAGGTCTCAGCCAGATCACCATTGAAACAGGTCGGGTGGCCGCTCGCGAACTGTACGATATGGAGCATGATTTCGATTATGTTGATCGTGATCGCCTTAGAGACTTGCAGCCCAGTGACTTACACGATCCAGGTATCAACTTACTTATCGCTGCCTACCTGCTTGATCGCTACAATTACGAATTTGCTGATAACCTCGCCCTCACCGTGAGTGCCTGGAACGCCGGTCCGGGAGCCGTTACCCGGTTTCACGGATACCCACCTTATGATGAAACCATGACGCTCATCGCCCGGGTAGAATCTTATTATCACTACTTCAGGCGAATTTATCCTTACTGACAAGCGGAAATAATTTCCGGTTGAAGGAAAATATTTCCGGAAAAGGGTTCCGGGTTCAGAATGATGTCCCTTCGGATACCCTTTCAGAGCACTTGTTGAATAAAATCCGTCAGTTTTTTCTCTTCGGTTGCCCAATTGGCATATTGCTTAACCCAATCTTGAGCCGGAGCCATATCCCGGTTGACCAATTCTTTGATTTGATGGTGAATGGTTTCAAACGAGGTTTTATAGTCATCATGGGGGAGGTAGAGTCCGGCGTTTAGCTCATCCAGTTTTAGGCGGATTATCGGGATGTCGGAACTAATAACAGGCAATCCATTTCCAAGATATTCAAACAACTTGGTAGGATAGTTCCAGTTGAGGGCTTCCGGATCAAACCATATTATGCCGACATCGGATTTTTGATGAATTTGTTCCAACATAGGCCATTCAACATAATGATCCCCGCCAATAAGATACAGCCGACTTTTATGGTGACATTTGAGCAATGCTGTTCGGATTTCCTCTAAATAACGGGGCATAAATATCTTTCCGGCCACAACCAGCTCCAGGTCTAATCCCGAAGATATCAGCCGGTCGACAAATCGAAATAAGTCGGTGATGTTTCGGTCCGGAGCTATAGTGCCGGTATAACAACATCGTATTGATGCTTTTTTTGCAGGCAATTGCTTAGAGAGATGATTTTCCGGAGGGATTAGGTCAGGGGCATAAAAATTGAAAACATTAATACATGGAGCTTTAGGCTGCGGGTGATAAGGGCGGAGTTTAGGATCAAAAGCGGTAATAATACCATCGGCGGACTTAAATGCCCATGATACAATGCGTTGAAGTAATTCCAGCCTCAAACTTTTTCGATCAAAAACATCTTCATGCAGATCAAAAACATACGGGATGTTATGCCGAAACCGGATCCATTCAGCAAGCGGGATCAGCTCGGGGTCATGAATATATAACAGCCGCGTTTGTTCAAGATCGAGCCGCTGTAAAACTTCTTTTTGGCGCTTTATTCGTCGGAATTTACCATCATTTGCTTGTAGGAATACCGCATTGATGCCATCAGGCAGAATCTGAGTAAACTGCCGGGCAGCGGGCAGGTCTGATTGTGCGGAAAGCCCCCCGATTAAATCTACCTGATAACCGGATCGGGCAAGGGCTCCGGCTGTTTTCAGACTCACGCGGGGGTCACGGATATCGTGGACCGTAGTTACAATTGCGATCTTCATGCCGACCGGTATTTTTGGTGAATCCGGTACAAAAAGCGGGTCAGTGAGGCTATGGTATCTTCCACCGAGGCATGCCGTTTAACCCAGTCGCGATTTTTATTTCGGATTTCTGCTTTTTGATTTTCAGTTAGTCGAACAACGTTGTTTAGTGTATCCGTAACCTGCTCTGGGGAGGGTGAAATGGTCGGAAAGTAGAGCGTATGCTGTCGGTCTGTGGCCCGCTCAATGTTTGAAGGAATGGGATTAAGCACGGGGATGCTTCCGGTGTAGCGGCCTTCAGAAATAGCTTCGGAAACACCATCATTAAGAGGTGCAGAAATGAAAGCCTCCGTAATTGCCCAAATAGACCTGATTTCGGATTTATCCAGAAACCGGTCAATGATGCGAATCCGATCATGCCGGCGAGCTGAGTCCAGTAAGGATTGGGTTTCCGGGGTTCGGGTTTGGTTTAAGGTCAAGATCACCCCGAAATAATCCGGGTTATGGTTCAGGAATTTGAGCATACCTTTGATGATAAGATCCGGCTGATAATACCAATACACTCCACGCACTGAGGTAATGATGCCGGCGTTTTCGGGCACATCACACAACTGATATCCGCGGTGTCGGTCGGATTCATCGATTTCAAAATCAGAAAGACGGATGCCCCACGGGGTGCCCAGTGTCTTGGGTTTCCATTGGGGCTTCTGCTGAAGGAGTAGATCTTTGTAGGCCATGCCGTCGGTCGTGATGCCGTCGGCCCGCTCCAACACAGGAAATCCGGTCAGATAATTCATCAATAGCTCTCTTTTTGACTGCATCTCCGGTATGCCGATATCTCTTGACCAGGTTTGAATGACCCTCGGTCTGAATCCGGTCAGACTTGCCATCAGCCCATACGTATTGGCGAAGGAAGCAAAGAGCACATCAGGTTGAATCCGATTGATAATATCATGTAGCCGGTTAGCGGAGGCTAAGAAATCGGTATATCTAAGGTGGTAAAACAGTGTGTGAAGCTGATGAACTTCAGCCGGCAGGTCGGGTTCCGTCGGGGGTTGAAAGGTGGCCAGATGAACGGAGATCCCGGCCTCATGCAAAGAGCGTATCCATTTGGTGATGTGATAGTTATCCCCGTGGCCGCAGTACAAAAGTTTCATGGCACTGGCTCATAGCGTTTATCCCCGGATTTATGCACGATCCCCCGGTATTGAAGGTGCTCCAGTTCGGAAATCAGGTTCGGGTAATGATCCTGCGGACAGTTCAACTCCCATATAACTTCAGCCTGATAGGACTCCGAAGTTTTGGTCAATCCATATTTATGCTGCAGCTGATCGATCTGTTTTTGTTCGGAATAGGGAAACGTAATGGAGAGCGGATATACCGGCCGGATCTCCTTAATTCGGGCTTCGGCAATACAGTCCCGGGAAGCTGTACGATAAGCATCGATCAAGCCGGGTTTGCCAAGTTTGGATCCCCCGAAATAGCGAACTACAATGATCAGAATGTTTATCAAATCGTTCGATTTGATCTCATTTAAAATCGGCTGACCTGCAGTACCTGACGGTTCGCCATCATCATTAGCATATTCGGCAGGTTGCTCGGGATTTATTCGCCAGGCATAACAATGGTGTGTGGCATCCGGGTAGATTTCTTTGCACTTTTCCAGCGCTTCGGAGATTTCATCTTCGGTACGTACCGGATACCCATAGGTCAGAAAACGGGAACCACGAACGGTAAACGTGGACTGACAGGTTTGTAGAATGCTTTTATACACTAAATTTTGTACTGCTATGTCTGATGATAGATATCGCCTCACCAATATAGAGGTTGATAACGATAAACAACTAATGGAAGTAGACTGGGCAGATGGCCACCACAGTAAGTATCCGCTGGATGGATTAAGAAGATCCTGTCCGTGCGTCCACTGCCAGGGTGGACATGAAAATATGGGTAAACAACCCGATCCCAAGATATTCAGTCAACCGCCGCAAAGGAAGTGGAAGATAAGCAATATCAAAGTGGTGGGAAATTATGCCATCCAGATTTACTGGTTTGACGGGCACAACGACGGGATTTTCCATTTTCAGAGACTAAGAGACATGTGCCCGGTGGAAAACGGGGTGATCAACAATAA
>SLJN01000187.1 GCA_007135115.1 Balneolales bacterium | reverse complement strand
TTTTGAACTGCTGAATAATCAAAGCATTGATGCCTTTCCCAGAGCCGTGTTCGAAATTTGGGATGAACTCGAGGACTATTCCGATAAGAATTTTGCCGTGGCAGACGGGTACTATCTCTACTATCCTACGGCAATGTATTTTTTCACTCAGAGAAGCGAATCCGGAAGAGAACTGGCAGATCGATTAGAAACCGGATTAAACAAAGCCATGGAGGATGGAAGCTTTGAAGAGCTTTTCCAACAACAAATGGGTGAGTTTTTGGATCTGGCGGATCTCGATAATCGCAATATCATTCGAATGGAAAACCCATTCCTTCCGGAAGATACGCCTACGGGTGTTGCCGATTACTGGTTAATTGAGGACTGAATTTTAGATCAGGGGATTTCCCGCCTCAAGCGATAGGAAGCAGGAAATCCCTTTTTAATCTCCATTTCCTTAAAAGCGAAATTCGGTCGTTTACATCCCAGGTCAGCCTTGGCAAGGTAGGCTGATCCTCCCACCTATTTAATTTTCTTTTCTCAGCCAGGATTAGTATGATATTGCTCCCGCAACGGTGTTATAAGATGCTGTTGCAGAGTACATGAGCATATTTCATATAACGCGCATCAAATCAACATGAAGTTTTCCGCATCGGAGTCTAAAGAGGCCGTATTTAAGAAAGTTGAAAGTATTATAGCCGAAGATTATGGCTTCAACATTGTGTCCAAAGACAGCCAAAGACCCTGGGGTGGGTTTTTGGTGATTGATGAAGCGCAATCGCTGAAATTTATTGAAACGTTTTTTTCGCATCTGAGTACCGAGGATTTCAAGGGGTTTTCCAAACTTAGTCCAAAAATTTTACTTGTCGCTCCCGAAAAGAGGTTGTCCTGGCAATACCATCACCGCCGGGCGGAAATATGGAAAGTGATCGGCGGAAAAGCAGGTGTGATTGTCAGTGAAACCAATCAGGAAACCCCGGTTGCCGAATTAAAGCAAGGAGATGTGATCGACCTTGAAAGAGAGCACCGTCACCGCCTCGTTGGTCTTGATGAGTGGGGGGTTATCGCCGAAATCTGGAAACATACCGACCCGGATAACCCTTCGGATGAAGACGATATCGTCCGTGTACAGGATGACTTCGGAAGGTAAGCAGTCCCGCTATTAAATGATTCGGTTTAGCCTGAATTTTTAAATCATCAAAAGGGTTAAGTGAGCGTTTAACTTTTATGTAAGCTCGCTTATGTTCATTTATGCACCATCATTAGTAAAGGTGCGTTAGCGTGAGTGTGCTGTCTGAATTGAATTGACTTTATATGATGAAAAGACTTATTGCAATAGTCTGCCTGGCAACTTTTCCGGGGCTTTTCTCCGAGAGTTATGCGCAAAGCATTTCACATCCTTCCGGTGAGCTTGAGCAAACTACGGGAGATGACATTCGTCCATTAAACCAAAAGGGCAGCACATTCAATGAAGCCTGGGTCTACCACATTTATTTGGATGACGGAACTCAGCTTTATTTGTCTTATATGTTAGCCAATTTTGGCTCTTTCATGTCACCGGTCAGTGGGGGTAGGTTATCGGTCATAGATTTTGACGGCGAGTATTACAACGTGGCCCGGGAATATCCGCTCAGGGAATTAAACTTTGATGACAGGAAACACAAATTGCGTCTACATCCGGAGCGCGATATTTGGTTTGAAGGCAAGCTACCGGAATCTCATCGGCTTCGTTATAAAACATCCAAAGATGGTGTTGACTATGACATTGATCTTGAGCTAAGTGATATCCAGCCTGGGAAACGATGGGGAGATGGCAAGTTTAAAGTCGATGATCATACTATAAGTATCCAAAGCCTGATCCCCTATGCCAAAGTCAGTGGTAAGGTTAGGATAAATGATACGGAAAAGCAGGTCAGCGGTACAGTCTATATGGATCACACGTATCAATCAACGATAACCCCCCGGGTATTAAATTCGGGGTATCGATTTGTGCATCATAACAGAAAAGATGACTGGCAGATCGGGTACTATCTCATCCCCGAAGATAAGTCTGAAACCCAAAACATTGTTGGTTATACACTTGGTCAGAAAGATGGCGGGGAAGTCAGTTTGCAAAAACCAACAAATTTGAGACTCGGCTCCCGTGTCGACTTTAAAGGTGGCCGTGTCCCCGGTCAGCTAAATGTGGATCACAACCCAGACAAAAGTTCGAAAGTAACAGTCAGTGAAGGCAAAGAACGACTATCTTTTCTTTCGGAACTCAGCGGAATTCGCCTCAGAATCGCTCGCTCCTATTTGCGTGGTGAAGTCATGGAATATCGCGGAACCGGAACATTAAATGAGGATAAACCGGTATATTTAAATTTCTTCCGGGTAGAGTAACACCAAAAAGTCAGCCCATCAGGCAATGCAAAAACTTCTAAGTCTGTTCAAACCCTTTCTTGAATTATGTTATCGCCGCTCTTTGACGGTCATTATTTCGGCGTTGGTGATTGCAGCTTTTTCAGGATGGTTTGCGCTTCAGCTCACGATTGATACCGATCTTGCTAATCTTCTGCCGGAAGACCATGAACGTGTTCAGGCACTTGAAAGAATGCAGGAGACCGTCGGCGGGGAAACACCGGTTGAGGTTGTGGTGAGATCTCCGAGTTTTGAAGCCAACAAAGAATTCGCCGAAGCTTTGATCCCCCGGATGATGGATCTGTATGATGATCGCCTCGATGCCCCGTTTTTTGATGGCTACGAATTTCGGCGCGATACAGAAATTCTCAAAGACAATGCGCTGTTTCTGGCAAGCGATGAAGAGCTCGACGACATCATCTATTTTCTGGAAGATGAAATTGAATACGCCCGCCTGAAAGCCAATCCGTTCTACGTCGATTTTGAAGAAGATTTTGAAGATGAGGATGAAGAGGAAGATGACCTCGAACGCTTCCGACGAGCTTATGATGAGCTGATTCCCCCGGAATATCCGGTGAACAGTGATAGCACGGCGCTGGTTCTGGAGTTTTTTCCAACGGGATCTCGTTCGGACCTCACGTTCGTCAGGGATGTATTTGCCGCATCGGACGGGGTGCTTGCCGAGATGAATCTCGCCGAATTCCATCCCGAAATGGAAGCCAAGGCAGGGGGCAGGCTCAAGCGCCACAAGCAGGAAATCGACTTTATCCTTACCGATGTGCAAAACAGCCTCGGTACGGGCATGGGCAGTGTAATTCTGCTGGTAACCATCTACTTTTTCATCAAAACCTGGCTCGGGTATCGGCGTGGCAGCCTGAGTAATCACCATTATCCGTTTCGGAGCCACGTGCTTCGAATTCCCATTCCGCCTCTGGTGATTGTAATCCCGCTGATCATCAGCCTTTCGTACACGTTTGGCCTCACCTACATGCTGGTGGGTACGCTCAATACGATGACCTCGGTTCTCTTTGTGATCCTTTTCGGATTGAGTATCGATTACGGTATCCATTACTACGCCCGTTACATTGAGCGTCGCGCGGAAGGGGAGTCGATCCGGGATGCCATGTTCAACACCTATTTTACGACGGGATCGGCTATTCTGACCAGTGCGCTGACGACCGCCGTAGCCCTTTTTGTACTTATGATCGCCGACTTTCGCGGCTTTTCGGAATTCGGAGCGATTTCAGGAACAGGTATAGTGCTGGGCTGTTTGGCGATGCTGCTATTGCTTCCGGCTATGCTGGTTCTGTTTGAGCGATTTAAATTACTGCTTATCAACCCCGGTGAAGCTCCGTCGGAGAAAGACGAGCAAGCGGTTGAGGCCCAACCATCAGACAAACGCTTTCGGTATCCTATACCCGGAACGATCATTATTGCCGGGATAGCGATAGTGGGATTTGTGCTCTTTCAGACCGATAAGATTTCTTTTGAATACGATTTCGGAACGCTTGAACCTGAGTTCGAAGAGTTTCAGGAATTTCAGGCGATGAAAGGCGATTATGGCGACTCGGATCGAAGAAACCCCGCCTATATTCTCGCCGATTCCGATGAAGAGGTGTTTGCGCTGATTGACAAACTTAGGGAAATGAAGCGGGATAATCCGGATACCAAAATATTGGATGTGGAAGCTTTACAGGAGCGTTTCCCGCCTGATGAAGCAGCCGAACAGGATAAACTTGAGCGCATTGCCAAAGTCCGTGAACTGCTTGATAACGAATATATCCGGGATGAAGAAAGCGAAGATCTGGATATGCTCAGGCGGGCTGCACAAACGACCGAACCGCTTTCCATCGACGATGTGCCGGATTTCATGAAAGATCGCTTTTTGACGCGTGACGGTGAAATCGGCCGGTTTGTTATGGTTTATCCGAATGTAGGACTCTCGGACGGGCGAAACTCTATCGCTTTCAAAAATGAAATCGGTAACCTGGAGATCGACGGGAAAACCTTTTATGCCGCCAGCACCTCCCTGATAGCCGCAGAAATGCTGGAGTTACTTCAAACCGAATCGCCTTACATGGTGGGAGCCACCTTCATCATGGTGTTTATCCTGGTTTGGATTGCCTTTGGATCATTCAAGTGGACCTGGATTGCATTAATCCCTTTGATTATGGGATTTACCTGGACCTTTGCGGTGATGATCCTTCTTGGTATGAAACTCAATTTCTACAACATGGTGGTTCTGCCGGCTATCCTGGGAATCGGTAATGATAACGGGGTGCACATCGCCAGTCGCTATCGCGAAGAGGGGAAGGGTAGTCTTGGAAAAGTACTGCGCAGTACCGGTCAACATATCACCATCGGGTCTCTCACTACCATGCTTGGTTTTGCAGGTTTAACCCTGACTACGCACCCCGGGCTTCAATCCATCGGAACACTCGCCGTGATTGGTATCGGACTGACCTTGCTCTCCGGACTGATTTTTGCGCCCGCACTGATTCAGTGGCTCGAAGATCGCGGATGGGTTTAAACCTCTAATGACCCGATTTTCATCATGATTCAAAAACAGCCGGCGATTGTTTTACGGACGGTAGATTTTAAAGAATCAAGTTCTATCGCTACGTTACTGACGCCGGAATTCGGGAAGGTGGCCGTCATGGTGAGGAGCGTCAGAAAACCGGGTAGCAAGATGTCCGGGTTGTTTCAGGCGGGCTCCATATTGGAAACGGTGTATTACTACAAAGAAGGGCGCTCGGTGCAAAACCTGAAGGAGGCCAACCAGCTCCATTCAACCTATAATATCCGTCAGCAAATGGAGAAAATGGCCCTGGCTACCGCCACATTGGAAATGGCGGACCAACTGAGCCATGAAAATGAACCGGCCGGGGAGTTGTATGAATTCATGGTTCGATTGCTCACCTGGTTACATCAGGCGGATGGTGTTCCGGTACATTTGTTTCCCTATATTCAAATACGTCTGGCGGATATCATGGGTATCGGCATTCAGCTTGTGGAAACCGGTGAGAGTGGGGATGGTCATGTTATGTTTTTGTGTGTAGATAAAGGAGAAGTCACCCTGCAGCAGCAGGAGGGGTTATGTTTAAAATTGCAACCTCAACAAACGTTGTATATTAAACTTGCGTTATCAAACAGGCGAAAGGCATTGCTCCGGGAATCCTTTTCTCCGCCAGAAGTACGCACGTTGATCCATCATCTCGATGTGTATCTGAAACATCATCTCGACGGTTTGCGGGATCGGAAATCCGATTATATCTTTAATCAAATTCTTTGATTTTATTTTTTATGCAATTTCACCAAAAGTTATTTACCGGCATTCTGCTACTATTGATCGGCATGGTTCTGGGGGCTTTGCTGATGATTTATCGCGGAGGTTTTCAACCCGATGATCGCGCAGAAGTAAAAGTTACCGAGATCACCCGCAGTTCCGGCAGCAGTGAATCCGGTATGGAAATGCCGGAAGTTCCCTTTCGCAATGTGGCAAAAGATTTAACGCCATCGGTGGTTTATATCGAATCCTCCGTTTCGATGGATGATCGCGACATGCCCGATGATGATTACCACGACTTTGATGACAACTTCTGGGATCGTTTTATGGATCGCCGGGCTCAATCTATTGGCTCAGGCGTCATTTTAAGTGAAGAAGGATATATCATCACCAATAATCACGTAGTCGGCGAAGATCGCAATGGAATACGCGTGCATCTGACCGATAAACGCTACTTTGAAGCCCGGGTAGTCGGCCGCGATCCATCCACCGATATTGCCGTGCTGAAAATTGATGCAGACGATATTAAACCTGCCGTTTTAGGGGATTCCGAAGAACTGCAGGTGGGCGATTGGGTGATGGCAATAGGAAATCCGTTTCAATTGCAATCAACCGTAACGGCCGGGATTGTAAGCGCTCTGGGACGTGACGTCGATATCATCCGGGATCAGATGCCCATTGAGAATTTTATTCAAACAGATGCCGCCATCAACCAGGGAAACAGTGGTGGTGCGCTTGTTAACACTCATGGTGAATTAATCGGCATCAATACAGCCATCGCTACCGAAAGTGGTACCTATCAGGGGTATGGGTTTGCCGTACCGATTAACATGGCCTTCAAAATTGCCAAAGACATCATCGAATATGGATCGGTTAAGCGAGGAATGCTCGGCGTTTCCATTGTTTCGTTGAGTCAGGATCGCGCCGAAGAGTTGGGCATGGATGCCATTGAAGGTGTAGAAATACAAGATGTCGCATCCGGCGGAAGCGCCGACAATGCGGGGATAGAAGCCGGCGATGTGGTTCTCAAAGTCGGAGAACATGAAGTCAATGAGCCCAATCAGCTGCAAGCGCGAGTTGCCATGCTGAGTCCCGGTGAAGAGGTGACGATTACGTTGGTACGCAATGGAGAAACCATCGAGAAAGCCCTCGAACTTATTGACCGCGATGACGATATCATTGCGAGCTGGCAGGATGAACAGGCCCAGCCCTACAACGAAATGTTCATAGAGCCTGAGGATGATATCGAGGTGCGGGAGTTTGAGATCGGCGTAGAAGTTGCCAAAGTTGAAGAAGACGATGATTCCCGGCTGATTGTTCTTCAGGTTGTGGCCGGCTCACCGGCTGATATGGCAGGCCTGCGCACAGAGCACAAAATCCTTGAGGTGGATGATGAGCCCGTTCAAACCCTTGATCAGATTGAAGAAGCTCTTGCCATAGGCATGTCCAACGATGACGAACTTCGCATTTTGATAGAAAATACCGACGGCGAAGAAGAAGAGCTTACGGTACCTTATTAATGCAAAGCTGAAAACTCTTAATATTCATTTAACTCACAGTTCATTTTTAATGTCTTTTTATACCCTGTTTCGTGAAAAACTTCTATTGACTACCGGAATCCTAATGTTGTGCGGCGTTCTCCTGTTTTCTGGTTGCGCCCAAATCGAAGACCTGCTTGAGGATGATCCGGAAGAAGAAGATGTCGAGGAAACCGAAATCCACGAGGATGAAGACGAGGTAGAAATGCTCGCACAACCTGACTGGTACTCGGATATTCGACCCTATAAAGTTTCAGAAGGGTATATAAAAACCGCTGCTTCGTCAGTTTCACAGGATTCATCCAGAGCGCATGTGCAGGCTAAAGAAATCGCCCATAACCGATTGGTAAACGGTGCCGTAAGAGTTTTGGAACATCTGAGGAGTGAGATTAGCGAAAACGCCGACGATGCTCAGGATCTGAAGGAGTTCATCGAAATCCGCTACGAACTTGACGCCAAAGTACTCGCGGAGCTGGCAGAACGGGTTGAGGAGGAAGTAACCTACAAGGACGATCCCGGCCACTACCAGGCTTATGTTTCCTACCAATTGGACAAAGACCAGCTGACCGATCATCTAACCGAAAAAATCAGCAACAGCGAGCTGGCCTGGGTTCTCGATCAGCATGATATAGCCGAATACATCACAGCTTATGTGGGAACTGCCGATGACGAGCACCCGGCCGAAGCTGATGAAGAGGATGTGGATTAAGCTCGAGGGTTTCTAAAAAGATATGATTGTCCAAAATTAACTTATATAATTTAAGCGTCATCCCCAGCTAAGAAGTACGGGGCGCACCCTGAAACAATGGAACGATAGCGGAATTGTTATCCGGAGCACTTGCCCCGTACCTTTGGTCGGTGACCCAGGGAATATGGCACAATCTATTGCAGTTTATCCATTTCCGTCGGTTTCAACCGACGGTTTTGCCGGTCTCACCCACCCACACATTGGCGGCTTTAGCCGCTCGACTGCGAGGCTGTCTAAAAAGATATGATTGTCCAAAAAATTGACTTAAATAATTTAGGCGTCATCCCGGAAACAATGGAGCGATAGCGGAATTGTTATCCGGGATCCAGGGAATTTGGCACAAAATCAGCCTTTAACCCTGGATCCCGGACAGCAAGCCGTCGTACCTCCGGCCTCCTTCCGGGAGTGCCTCCGCCAACCGGCGTGATGACTGTTAAATTTTTTAGGTTACCAGTTTCAATAATTTACTTTTTGGACAGCCTCATGGTTAACGGAGTGGCCCCGCTCTCACCGTCGATTAAAGTGTGTGTTGCACAACTTTTACATTACTCTCAATCTGTCCAAATTCCTTTCCGCGCGACGAAGTCGCGCTGTTTCCCCCACACGCACTGTCATTTCGAGATCCTAATCCCACCTTCGGTTGCACTGTTGAGAAGGTGACAGAAACTTGATTCCATCATAAATTCAATGTTCTTTTCAATTAAGTAAAGCAAAACCTCGGCTAAAGTTTTGATTTATATTCACATAAAATCCGTGTTTTATCCGCGAAAATCCGCGGCAAAAAACATCTGTCACTGGCACTGGAGGCGAGGCTTGAAATATGCCTAAACTCGGTGTGTGCCGAGCCGTAACGGAGAAATCTGTCAAAACGAGCAACTCCCCCTGCCAAAAATTTGTACCAAATGAAATTAAAAACCAGTTCTGTTGGTCTATATAGGAGCTTAATTGTGGCAGATCCCTCCGCTACGGTTCGGCTAACATCGAAAATATTATTTACAGAGTCAGCTCACCTCCGGTCGGGATGATTGCGCCAAGCTAAGCCCGTGAAAAGGGGGATTAGCACATGTTCTTTGAAACCTTTCAGCGAATGCCCTCGGGTAACCAATCCCGATCGGTAAGGTTGACCACCACCGAAAGCGAGTCTTGCATCGTCGCCTGAGAGGGCGGCATGAAGCGTAGACAGCAAGTCCAGAAGCTGTGTGATAGAGCCCCGAAATAACCGAAATTGCCGGAGTTTTCGTCTTTCATCTACCGGGAACAACACCGAGCTGCTATAGTGGTCTGGCAGGGAGGTCTGGCCG
>SLJN01000277.1 GCA_007135115.1 Balneolales bacterium | reverse complement strand
CAACATTATGATACAAGAGATTTCATAATGTTTACTTAAACCCCTAATAAAAAAAGAGAGGTTGACATGTTATATCAATCTTCGTCCATTATGTTGCTTCTTACATTAGTGTTTGCTCTATCATTCAACCCCATAACAAACACAGTTGAAAAAGGCGACGAACATTCCAGTCTAAGTGGAGTTGTTTTCGATGCAGCTGAAGAAGTACCGGTAGAAGGTGCCGAAGTCACATTAAATGACCACAGCGCAACTACCGATGAAGAAGGTATGTTCTCCATCGGCGAGCTCGAAGAAGGCACGCATTCCCTTACTGTAGAGCACGAAAACTATGAGGCCTACGAAACCGAGGTCACATTGGAAGAGAAAGAGGAAAAGTCAATTGAAATCGCGCTTCAACCGGTTGAAGAGTAGCATTCTCTTTTGCCCGTTAAGCAAAGGCATCATTGGTTTATCCGATGATGCCTTTTTTTATGCCCCTTGGATGCATCATCCACCAAGAGGCCGTTAATTCATCCATAGGTTTTCATCCCGCCTAATGCGATGCTTTTCATCTGAAAGGTGAAAACATCAGCCGCGTTTCTATCCGTGTACATCTCGTCCTGCTGCCGGCGAATCCGAAGTAAAAAGCAAAAATGCCACTGCGCTCAAATCAGGCAGGCTAATTCCACCGGCAGATTTACAATCAATTATCAGTATATTATTCGCAAAATGTATTCTACTTTAATATTTCAATGCGACAAGCCATGAAAAAAGCTGCCATCATCATAGGGGCCTTACTTTTACTGATTTTAATTTTTATTGCGGGTTTGTCACTATATCTGACTGACGACCGGCTTCGTGAAATGGTGGTTCCCGAACTTCGTGAAGCCACCGGCAGAGATGTTGAAATTGAGCGGATTTCTTACACTCTATTCCGAACGTTTCCACGCTTTGGCTTGGTCATTGAAGACCTGCATATTCCTGACCCTCAGGAAGATAAATTGGCAAGCGTTGATGAAATTCTGCTTAGTCTGAACCTCATTCCGTTACTGCGAAGTGAAATCAGCATCCACCAATTCCTTGCCACTCGCCCCGACTTTTCATTCATCATATACGAGGACGGAGCGACAAATCTGGATGATTTCTTTCCTGAGGAAGATCCCGACGAAGAAGTCGAAACGGCCGAGCTTCCGGATATAAGCCTTTCCGAAATCATTATCTCTGATGCCTTTTTCGGTTTTGACGACCGGGAGCATGATACCTCCGCCCGGCTTTCCGGATTGGATATCACCAGTGCCCTGACTTTCTCCGATAAACTGGAAAGCACCCTCGATGCAAGGCTCTCAAATCTCGAAGTGGTATTTGAAGGTCGGCAAATGGTTAGCGGCCTAGGACTTTCATTATCTCAAACTTCCATACTTGATCTCGCCGAAGAAATGTTGACCGTCGAAGACGGCAGCCTGAATATTCAAGGTCTTGCGCTTACGCTTGAAGGGCAGTTTTCGGAATGGTCGGACGGCGAACCTTTCGTGGATCTGCAAATAGCCTCTGAGTCCGACGATTTCGGCTCTTTGCTCGACCTTGTGCCACCGGATTTTGAGGAATACGTTGCCGACCTCGAAACCGGAGGGGAGCTTGATGTTAACGCTTCATTGGAAGGTCGATTTACAGAAGACAGTCTTCCTGGCTTCAACGCAAATGCTACTATCGCTGAAGGTTTCCTTCATTATGCTGATCTGCCCGATCAGATTTCGGACATTTCATTGAATGCCGTTGCAACCAATGACCTTTTTACCCTTGAATCCTTCCGGGCGAGTGCTGCTGAAACGCAAATATCAGCAAGTGGCGAAATTACCGATCCGCTTGAAGAGTCGGCTTTGTTCTCGTTTTCAGGCTTAATGGATGCGGACCTTGCCGCGGCAGAGCGCTACGTACCATTAGATGAATTTGACATAGAAGAACTTGCCGGTCTGATTTCTGTTTCGGCGGAATCCTCTGGACCACTTTGGGACCCGGAAGACGCTGAGTTTGATGTTAACGGAGAGCTCACTGACGGGCTCATCAAACACGCCCAGATTGGCCGAGCATTTGAAGATAATCTGGTAACCCTCAATGCCACACACGAGGAAGTCCGGCTGGATGAAGCCACCGCACGATCCTCTGATAATTATTTTGCGCTATCCGGCTTGCTGACCTCCCCTCTTCAACCGGAAACTGCTACTTTCGAAGGATCCGGAGAAATTGAATGGGATCTTGCAACCGTCCCTGAGTATTACCCGATCGATACCGACACCCTGGATGTCAGAGGCAATTTATCACTTAACGGCTCCGCCTCCGGGCTGCTTGGGGATCCCGAAAATGCGGATTTTGATATCAGTACCGATCTGTCCGACGGCTACATTTCCTATCACCATCTGGGGCATCCGCTGGAGGAACTCTCCGGAAGCCTGCAAGCGACCCCGAATCTGATTTCCATTGCATCCGCTGATGTCAGATCTGCCGGAAACAGGTTTTCACTTTCGGGGGATGTCGAGGATTATATGGAGGAATCAACCGGCTTCGACCTTACCCTGAACGGCTTACTTAACCTTGCAGAAATCAACGATTATTATCCGGTTGAAGATGAATTCGGACTTGTTCTGTCGGGTCAAATTGACTCCGAAAAGCAAATGGTTGGCCGAATTGATGCTTTGGAGGACATTGCTTTATACGGACCGGTCAGCGCATCTGATGTAAACATGGATTCCCCCGATTTGATCCTGCCACTGACTGACCTAAACGGTGATATTACCTTCCAAGGTGAGGATATTGAAGCCGAGTCGGTTGAATTTTTATTCGGGGAGTCTGACTACTACATCACCGGAGTGATCGAAGATTTCAAAGCCCTCATGTACGAACCCGGTGAACGAAATCCAGCCCATTACTCCGGCACCTACAGTGCAGAATTTCTCAATGTTGATGAATTTATGGATTTCGAGGATGAAGAAGACCCTGAGCCATTTGATGCCTGGCTCCCCAATATTACCGGTGATTTGGATGGGGAAATCCGGCGAATGCAGTTTTTCGGAATGGAGGCCACCGATATTACAGGGCAGGCCGAGCTGAATCCGGACTATGTTGCACTTCATGATGGGTCACTTTCCATTTATGGTGGGAGCATGGATGGTGCGTTCCAATGGGATGTTTTTGCTGTTGATCATACCGGGTTCACATTTTCCGGCGATCTGGATGATATGCGGGTTGATGAACTCTTCCGGGATTTTGACCTCGGGGGCCGTGCTAATCTTGCTGAATACGTGGATGCTAACTTCAATGCCACAACGGACTTCTACGCCGAGTTTGACGAATATTTGGAATTAGATATGCATGAGCTTGGAGCCGAAGGAGAGTTTGGAATGGACAACGCCCGGATTGCCGGTCACCCCATACAAGTAGGCCTGGCAGATCTGCTAAGGCTTGATGACCTCAAAGATCTGGCACTGGACAGCTGGGCTGCCAATTACGAAATTGCCGATGGCACGATGAAACTTGAAAACTTTAACCTAACCAGCATGGGGCTCGGCCTGAACCTGAACGGAAGTCAGGATTTAATTGAAGATGAGCTGGACTACCGCGCAGATGTAGTGCTGCCTGGCACCTGGGCCGACCGCATCAGTAGCAGTGTATTACCATCTCAGGCTAAAGAAGCACTCAAGCGGGAAGATGGCAACATGGTGGTTCCCGTCCGAATCCGGGGCACTTCCTCAAGCCCGCGTCCACGTTTGGATGATGAAGAAATACGTGTAATTGTAGAGCGATATCTCCGGGATCGCGCCGAAGATGAAGGCCGGGATATTTTGGATGGGGTATTAAGGCGGATCAGGAATTAAGCTTTATTAGCAAGATTTTACCCTATAAGTCCACAAACTAATCCGCCTCAATCCGCGGCTTAAACCATCAATTCACCCCATGGCGATACATTCCGGTCCGATTGACATGGCCCACATACTTGCCAATCACGCGAACCTCTTCGAAGATATCCGGCTCGATGACGATATCATCATACGCCTCATTAGCCGGCTCCAGCCTTAATCCCGCACTGGTATAGTAAATCCTCTTGAGACTGGTTTCGCCATTGTACATCACCGCACCGATATCTCCGTCTTTGATATCATCATCCATTAAAAGAACGAAATCGCCGCTGTTGATTTCTGCATCCTTCATACTTGAGCCTGTTACGCGAAGGGCAAACATTTTATCAAGCGACGGGAAAATATGCTCCATGGTAATATGGCCCAGATTTGCATCCACCGCTTCCTGTAGATACCCGGCGGCGATCATTCCACGAACCGGAATGCCTTCTGAAGGCATCTGACGGATATTTGATGCCGAAGGATCGTATTCCGGGTTAATCTCGTACTCGTCCTCTTCGGTTTTGTAGAGATAATCTTTCTTCAAAAGCGCCTGCAAATTTTGCGTTACGCTATTTGGAGAGCGAAACCCGAACTCCTCGGCGATTTCGCTGTAGGTCGGCCAGATTCCGTGCTCTTTTTTATACGAGGTGATGTAGTCGAAAAACTCTTTTTGCTTCCGTGTCAGCTGTTTGTGATCCATAACAGTAATTACTCATGTGTGCATTATATGTGTAATAACGTGGTTACGGAATACAAATGCAATAGTATCACCATAAATTTCGGAAATAACCCGATTATTCAGACATCTCACCCTATTAGCTTACAATAACTGAAACGATATTTTGGCTTAACCAATTTAAATCAATTACACACGTATCTATTCATGTTAAAGGAAATAATCGGATCAATACGAAAGGAAGATATTATGAATACTGACAAAGCAGTTGTGCTATTAGGATGGAGTGAACAAGCTATCGAGAGTACCCAAAAGTTGAACCGACCTTATGTGGTGGTCAGCTTTGAAGATTTTGAACCTTACGCCAAAGAAAACGGCATTCCCTTTGTTTCCTGGAATTTTAATGAATGGGGTGATCAGTCAAATTCGCTTATTCTGCATGAAAAGCTCAAGCCGTTCAATCCTAATGTAGCTATTCCCCTTTATGAAGAGACCGTTGAATGGGCGGGTGCTCTTAACTGTATTTATCGGGATGATCCAAGAGTAATGAACCGTGCTTTTTTATTCCGAAACAAAGCCATGATGAAGCGTAAAGCCTTGCTGGCTGGCTTACGCGTAGGATTATTTGAAGAAGTACATTCAAAAGATCAGGTCCACAAATTTATGGATCGTCTCAATGAAGCCAACCTGGTTCTCGAAGGCGAAGAGGACGCCTGGGTGCACCTGAAACCATTTAGTGCAGCAGGTACGGTTGGCCATAAGCTGCTCAGGAATCACAAGCAGATTGATGACAAAGTAATTGAAAAAGACTTTCCCTGCATGGTGGAGAGTCACTTGCCTGGTCAGGAGTTTTCCTGTGAAGCATTTATTCATAATGGCAAAATCCGCTTTCTGAATATTACCGAATACGTTAAGCTGGGATTTTCCAATTACATTCCGGCCGGTCCTGCGCTTCAGGCTAAGCGCCCACAAATTCGGGAAGTAATGCAAAAACTGGTTGATGCATTCGGAATTGAGTACGGGGTTATTCACCCGGAGTGGTTTCTGACCGAAGACAACACGCTCAGTTTTGGTGAGGTAGCCTGCCGAATTCCCGGCGGCCATATCTTCGAATTGATCAGCAAAGCTTACGGATTCGATGCAATCCAGGCGATGATCCTGTGCAGCGATCCTGATACTACCGAACAGGATGTTATCGATTTCTTTCCTTCCGATGAGGCCGAAACCGAATCCTATGCGGGTAGCCTCATGATCTACCCTAAGCCCGGCAAGGTCTCGCGCCTGACGATTCCCGAAGAGCTGAAAGAGGATCCTTACTTTGAAACCCACACGCTTACCGAACCGATGGAGCACAAGGTATCGGATGACCGTGAAGGGTTCGGCAACCATTATGGTACCGTATTTTTCCGCGGTAACGACCCCGACCGGATGGCTGAATTATTGCGTCATTACGAAAGCGTTGATTTCTATCAGGGATGATGAAATCGGCATACCTTTAATTTTCTTAATCACCAGATTTACTTTATGACGCAACCCGTTGCAGAACATCTGCGGAATAACTTTCAGAACCAGCTCAGAGAGCTTCAGAATGCCGGTTCGCTGACTAAAAGTGATCAAGCTAAAAAACTTGCCGGAATTCTGGATGCTCTTACTGCCAATGCCGAGGGTATAGCATTGGCCTATGAGCATATCCGGGAAATCATTGAAGCCGGATTTTTCCGGAATACCAACTGGGAAGATCCGGCAACGCTTAACTTTTCATTGGTTGGGGGCACCTTAAAATCCGGTGGGATGAATACGGTGTACGAAATCATCAGCGAACTGCGGGTCCTTGCTATTGCAAAGGGCGAAATCTCGACCGACCAAATGAGTAGTGATGCCGCTCAGCAGTTTCTGGAACAGCTGTGTGTCACCAATCTGGACTTACTATTCCCGGACGCCTCCGAGGAACTTCGCAATGTTGATGACGAATGCCGAAAGCGGATTGAAACGCTATTCGAGTTCCTGAAATTGAAGTTTATTCGCTGGGACCGAATCAGCGAGCGCCTCGCCGACGAGTTGGATATGATTTGCAATCAGCGCCCGATCATCACCGACCGGGCTGTTTTCATCATCCGTACAATCCGGGAACAGATGGATTTGGAGCGTTCCGAAAAAGCTGATGCAAGAATTAGCCGCTTCATTGATGCGGTGTTTCATCCATCACCCTCGGCAGCAAAATTTTCTGCTGAGGAATACGAATCCTGGCTGAAAGAGGCAGATCCTTCTGATGATGAGTTGGAAGCGGAATGTAATGCCATGGCTTCCACTCTGAGGAAAACCGGACTCTCCTCGGCTTATCATGCCTTGATGCTGCACCACATTCATGATCGTCCGGATCTCATTGGCAAGCTACTGGGGCTCAATGCCCACGGTCTGGCCGAATTGGATCAATTTCGAAATGAGGTCAGCCAATTTATTGCATTTGCCTGCCATCCGGATACAAGCCGGATGGTTTATGGTCTCGCCTGTCTCCTGGAACGCAACCTCCTGTCCCGGCAACCGGTGCTGACCGGGTTGAATAAACTAAAGGGACTCACGGTTCATCCGGATACGCAAGCTAATATCAAGGAAAGCCGACCGGATAAAAAGGTATCCGCGCTGCAATTGATTTTTGCCGATACCCTTTGTTTGCTTGGGCAACCCCTCGGTATTGGTCAGGGATGGAACCCAACCTGTCAATCAGCCCGTGGAATGAGCCTCTGGAGCCAGCACGCTCCGGGCAAACTTCTTGGTTTGATCAACACCGCGGCTACCACCAATGACCTTGAAATGCGATTTGAGGGGCAATTGCTTAAATCCTCCGAATTAACCGAGGGATTGGCCAAAGATTTTGACTATAACCTCGATGCGGCATCAATTGTACTCGTTCCGCATTTGGACCGGATTTATTTTGAGATGATGCGCCGCGCATCGGGTCGTGGAGAAGATCCTCATAAATGGGTAAACCCCGCCATGTACGGTCATTGGATCCCAACCGGATTTAAAACGCCGTACAATTACCTGACCAACACCATCAGTTATTATGAAGATTTTATCCGGGTTTTCTATTCTACGCATCACCCGTTGTATAATGGCGGGCATGATCTTGTATACCCCAACCCGGTGGGTATTTTCCTTACGGCGGCAAATGGTAAATTATTGGGATTCCATGCCGTTTCCATCCAAAGAGTGGCAAAATATGAGGGTGAATACCGGATCTATTTTTTGAATCCGAATAATGAAGGGCGTCAAAAGTGGCAGTCCGATATTCAGCCGACGGTCTCCGGCAATGGTGAAATTCCGGGAGAATCTTCTTTACCCTTTCACCAGTTTGCTTCGAGGTTATATGCCTACCATTTTAAACCATCCGAAGCTGATGGAAGCGAAAACATTCCACAAGAAGAAATAGATGAGGTCGTAAAGATTGCCGAATCGAGCTGGGGTACGTCCTACACCTGGCAGGATGCACTTTTACCCTCTACGTTTCCACCCATCACGTTGTAAAGCATTGCATTTTAAATAATGGTTAAGCATTCATCACGAATTTACCTGAGCCAATCCGCTCTTAAGCAAAACTTTAGCTTTATCCGGGAAAAAATAGGCCATAACCCTGTGATTTCCTCTGTCGTCAAAGCCAATGCTTTTGGCCACGGTATCGGGACTTTCGTACCCATGGCGGAAAAATGCGGAATTCGACATTTCTCGGTCGCTTCTTCCTTTGAGGCATGGGAGGTTAAAGAAGCTCTGACCCAACCCGATAGCAAAGTGATGATCATGGGTATACTCTACCCGGATGATCTTCCATGGGTTATCGAGAACGAAATTGAGTTTTTCGTGTTTGATTTCGCTCAACTCGAAAGGGTTAAAAAGGTCGCACAAGAGGTAGGCAAACCTGCCATTATTCACCTTGAACTTGAAACCGGAGGCAACCGAACCGGACTTCCCTCAGCTCATCTCGATAAAGCCATCCGGTTCATGAGTAAAAACCGGGATCATTTTCAGTTTGAAGGGGTCTGCACTCATTTTGCCGGAATAGAATCGCTGGCCAATCAGTTCCGCATACAGCGGCAACTGCAAAAGTTTGAGGAAATGTACCGGAAGATCAAAAAATCCGGGTATTTGCCTAAATTAAGGCATACGGCCTGCTCAGCTGCCGCTCTTGCTTTTCCCGAAACCGTGATGGATTTGGTGAGGGTCGGCACGGCTCAGTTTGGTTTATGGCCAAGCCCGGACATCTACAATATGCATCTCCAGCAAACCGGTAAAACCAAGGATTCTCCTATAAAAAGAGTGATGACCTGGAAAACCGATGTAATGCACATCAAAGAGGTCAAAAAAGATCAATTTGTGGGTTACGGGACCAGTTTTCAGGCACCACGGGATATGAAAGTTGCGGTTATACCGATCGGATATTCCAACGGTTACCCAAGAACCCTGTCCAATCGCGGTTATGTGTTGATTCACGGGAAAAAAGCACCGGTTACCGGACTCATCAATATGAATGTTTTTATGGTGGACGTGAGTCAAATTCCGGATGTTGAAATAGGTGATGATGTTGTACTGATCGGCAAACAGAACAACAACACGATCACCATCAAGTCTTTCACTGAGGTTACCAATGCCATTAATAATGAATTGGTCAGCAGACTACCCGCTGCAATACCGAGGAGAGCAGTTCGGTGAGATGTTTTTAAAAACCGGTGTTCATGGTTGCTTTTAAATAAGTGTTAATTGCACTTTTTAAAGAGCTGGCGCAAGCTGAATTTTGTTTTCT
>SLJN01000067.1 GCA_007135115.1 Balneolales bacterium | reverse complement strand
CGCCGCGCGAAATACGAATTAATTATGTTTCGGTTTCCTGGAAAAACAGTTTTCAGTAAGTGTTGTGCAACACGCACGAAAGTCGAACAAGTTTTTTATTTACTGATAATATAACAACTCAATCAAGCCTTTCCTTGGTGTAATGTTCCATCAAAAGAGTTTTGAGAGATCGCTAAATTTCCCAGGATTAAAAAGGAACTTATTAAGGTTGATTTAGAAAACGTCCTGTAAGGACGTTTGGTCGGTAGCGCGGGACGAAGCGCAGCGCAGTCCCGGGTATATGTGGCACCCCAAGATCAACATCCCGAGGCAAAACCGGTAAACCTGCTATAATTGCCCACCGAGGGATGCACGGGAAAGTGTCGGCAAAAATATTGCTCAATTACACCTCCTCAGGTATCCAGAACAGTTATTGATGAGTGTTTCCAGCGTCTCAACAGGAACCCTAGATCCCGGATAACAATTCCGCTATCGCTCCATTGTTTCCGGGAGCGCCTCCGCCTACCGGCGTGATGACCAATGGTGGTGGCACTTATATCATTTCATACCGATTGCTACTTTCATTTATTTTAAACAGGGACTTTATGCATTGTTTGGATGCTAAATATAACCTCGTCCTGTAAGGACGTCTTGTTGGTAGCGCGGGACAAAGCGCAGCGTAGTCCCGGGTATATGTGGCCCCACAATAAACATCCCGAGGCAATACCGATAAACCTGCTATAAATGGCAATCGAGGGATGCACCGGAAAGTGCCGGCAAAAATATTGCTCAATTGCACCTCATCAGGTATCCAAACAGTTATTGAGAGTGTTTACAGCGTCTCAACAGGAACCCTGGATCCCGGATAATCCCTCCGCTGTCGCTGCGGGATTTCCGGGATGACGCCTAAATTATTCATGTCAATTTTTGACAATCATATCTTTTTAAACAGCCTCGGAAATGGATTATCGCATCCCCGAAGCTTTGTAAAACTCATCATTTGAACATCTTGTAGAATTTACGCGTTAACTCAATCCAAAAGCACAGATTTGAACCCCTGAAGAAATTAAGGCCGGCTGAAAAGTTTATATTCGTTTGTAGCTTCCTTCACCTGTTAACCGGAACTGAATTCGTCCATGCCCTTAACATTTTTAGATTACTGTAAGATCGTTCAGCAAATAGCTGAGACCCGAGGCAACAATTCCAAAATCTCGATCTTTGCGGATTTTCTGAAATCGATCGAAAACGAACAGGAGTTGGAATTGGCCGTTCAGTTTACCGGGGAAGGTGCGTTTTCCACGGTATCGGGAAGGCGGGCATCGGTGGGTAGCAGAACGATTGCAGAAACGGCATGCCGGTTTTGCGAAATTGATTACGAAAGGGTTTTCCGCCCCTGCAAAACCGCCACCGGTAGTGCATCGGAAGCTATTGAAAAACTCACCGCCAACCTCGATCAGGCGGTCCGAAAACGCAGCCCCGACTCTCCTGCTTTGCCGGAGATGAAATCCTTTTATGAGGAGCTGGCATCCGCCCGGAACCGCAACGAAAAAGAGTCGCTGATGCACGGTTTGTGGCCGTACCTTACTCCGCTGGAAATCAAGTTCAGTTTGCGTGTTTTGAGTCAGGGTTCTCTGCGAATCGGTTTTGAATCCCGAAGTATCGTTGCCGCCATTGCAAAGGCGTTCGATCAGGATACCGAGAAGGTTCGCTACACCTATATGCTTACGGGAAGCATCGGTCGAACAGCCCTGCTCAGCTACAACAATGAACTGGAAACCGCTGAATTCAGGCTGTTTCAACCGGTTTCGTTTATGCTGGCATCCCCACTTGAAAGCAATGAACCTGATGACGCTCAATCCTACCTGGCCGAAGAAAAGCTTGATGGCATGCGCTGTCAGCTTCATGCCCAAGGGACCGACATTTCACTATTTTCCCGCGATTTGAATGATATCACCACTGCTTTCCCGGATGTTGTTGATCAAATCCGAATGCAGCAGCCGGAAGCAACGGTCATGGACGGAGAGCTTTGTGTTTTCCGGGATGATGTGATCGGCACATTCAATGACCTTCAGCAACGAATGGGAGTTAAAAAGCCATCCAAAAAACTGCTTGAGGAGTTCCCGGTTCGTTTCGTCGCCTTTGACCTGCTTTATGCCGATAACGCGCCTCAGTTTGATCAACCCCTTGAAACGCGGCGTACCCGGCTTGCCGAAATTTGCAGAAAGCTGGAATTGCCTGTAACGAGACAGCGGAAGATCGATAATCCATCGGATATCAAAACGATGTTTGCAGAAGCCATCGCCCGAGGCAATGAGGGATTGATGTTGAAAAAAATGACGGGTGTTTACGAATACGGTCAGCGTAAAAAGTCCTGGCTCAAACTAAAACAACCCGGCGGGTCATTTGATACAGTGATAATGTACGCCCACGCCGGCAGCGGCAGACGAGGGGGTACGTACTCTGATTTTACGCTGGGCATCCGTGTAGCTGATGATGGGCGCTATGAGGAAGAGTTTATCCCGATTGGTAAAGCTTATGGCGGATACAGCAACAAAGAATTGGATCAGCTCAATAAAGAAATCCGAAAACTTGCTGTTGATCGCTTCGGTCCAACCCTGTCACTGAAACCCGGTATCGTTGTGGAGATCGAGTTTGATGAAATTCAGCCTAACCCTCGAACCAAAGCCGGATACACACTTCGTTTTCCACGATTTCGAGCAATTAGATGGGATCTTGATCCGACAGATTGCGATACGCTATGGGACGTAGAGCACCAGTACCAAGAGAGAACAACACTAAAGGAAACCGCCGAAAACAGAAATGAAGCGCTTATTTTGATGGATTCGTTGAAATCTGAATCCTTCCATTGACAGATGTTTTTAGCCGCGGATTTACGCGGGTTGAACGCGGATTTTATGTGGTGATATTTCAACATCATAGCCAAGGTTCTGCCTGGTTTAATATTAATGTATTTAAAATTGAAGATTCAAAATTGAAGATTATTCATATCTCCTGACTTAATATTTAAAGGCAATTCAATTTTTAATCTTTTACCTTTAATTTTTTATTGGAATTATTAACCTGTTACCTCACCAATAGTGCACCTATACGGTTGATTGCGAGCTGATGTAATCACCGTAATTGAAATATAAGTCCGGAGCGCAGCGGAGGACGACCGACCTCAGCCCCGGGTGAAACGAAGCGAAGCGAAGTGCAACCCGGGGTAAAACGCGCCCCACCATAACAATAAGCCCCGATCCGCCGATTGGCGGAGAGGGGCGGCCGAAAGATGCCATTGCTTCGGCTTTCGGCCGTCCTGCGCCGCCTTCGGCGGCTCGGACTTGGGTGGGAATTGGTGGCGTCATTTACCCCGACCTTATTCGCCTGTCGGCTCAACGGTCAGGGCTAATTTCGGTCGTCCTACTCCGCCAGCTGGCGGATTCGGACTTTTTGGGGTTGCTGATTTTTCAATTCTGTTAACCGTGGATGATTAATAGGAATTAATACATCAATTTCCATAATCTCTATGGTTTTACCGGTCGATAGCTATTTTCTATTAAACTTGATTTAATCTAATGCAAATCATCCATTTCCGTCGGTTTCAACCGACGGTTTTGCCGGCCTCCCCCCACCCACACATCGGCGGCTTTAGCCGCCCGTTTGCGGGGCTAAAGCCCCTTCGGTTGATTGGGTCCCCCGCTCTAACCATCAATTAAAATTGACGGAAAATGATTGATAATTTTTTGATTTATGGCTCCGGACTTACCCGAATTTACCAAAATTATGACCATTAACCGCTTCTTCCCAAGACGAGGAAATATGGGATAGCAGCTCTTCCGGGTCTGCGGTAATTTTCAGCATGTCACGGTGTTGGGGTTTGATGAATCCCTTTTGCTGCACATTGCTGATGAAGTTGTTTAAATCATCAAAATATCCGTCCGTGTTTAGTAATCCGCAGGGTTTTTGGTGTATGCCCAATTGTGACCAGGTCAGAATTTCGAATAATTCATCCAGGGTGCCGAAACCGCCCGGCAGGGCTATGAATGCATCGGCATGATCGGCCATCAGAGCTTTGCGCTCATGCATGCCGCCTACGACCTTTAGATCAGCCAAACCATTGTGGGCAACTTCCAGATCTGCAATATGCTCCGGTATAATCCCTATCACATCTCCGCCATTCTCCATCACGGCATCAGCAACGGTGCCCATGATTCCGATACTGGCACCGCCGTAAACCAGTCCGAAGCCACGGCTTGCTATTTGTTCCCCCAGCCTATGCGCTTCACGAGTATAGACCTGGTCCGTACCGCTACTTGATCCGCAATAGACACAAATATATTTAGAAGCTCGATTCAATTTTTCGATTAGATGCAGTTTTAAAGCTTTAGGATTCGTTGTCGTCTTCGCTATCTTGAGGTTCTCCGAATGTTTCTTTGCAGCTCTTGCACTTATACCGGTTATTCTCGGAGATCATGTTGCCGGATATGACGATACCGATACCCATCAACAAAGTAACAATGGGCAGCAGCAACGATAGCGAAACTATGGATACGATGACGATGCCAAGTCCGCTTACCACAAAAAAGATTTTTCGGTCACTCACTTTAGCTGCACCACAATGCGGACAAGGTGGATTAAAAGACTCTGCCATTATTCCGGGTCTTTTGATTCAGATTGATCTGAGTTTTCTTCTTCTTTCTTTTCGGTGATACCGAAGACCATACTACCGAGCAGTCCACCCATCAAACCTCCATAAGCGGCCGTGTTGTACCAAATAGAGGTAATGGGGCAAGTTCCGGTGTCGCATCCGATAAAAAACCAATAGCTAAAACCCGCTATGATTCCGAATGCAATACCGCCGACTACCCAGATTAAATGTATTTTATTCATAACTATTGCTCAATTCGTTTTCGTTCAGCCTTAAACAACGTGTTATATCCAAGAAAGTATATATGTCGTCCGTAAATGGCCAGGTCAATGATTTCCTGCTCGGATTCGAATACGAATTGATGAAGAAAACGACCGGCCTTGGTATAAACATGGACCGAGTCATTGCCTAATACCCAAATTTTATCGTTGTAAGCATCCAAACCCTTCAGCGGAGCGGCGTGATCAATAAAACCAAGATACGTGCCATTGCTGCTCATCCGGTGAATCACCTGTTGATCCGGATCAGCAAGAAACAGATCATCCAATGCAATGAGACCGGTGAGGTTTCTGACATCGGCTTCCGATCGTGCATCGAAGTGATTTTCATAGCGACCGTTGCCGCCGAATCGGTACACCCGGTAGCGATCTTCATCAAAGAAAAATAATTCACCTGAGCGGTTTACCGACAACACCGAAGGCGTGAACTCCCGCTCACCGGCTCTTCGGGGTAACTGAACGGTACTCAGATACTGTAACCGGCGGTCATAAACCTGTATCCGCTTATTTTGACGATCCGATACATAAATTTTCAGATCGTTGGTGGCGTCTATATCGGTGGGTTGATCAAACCGGTAATCACCGGAACCCAAACGGCCAAGTGAGTCGAGCCGGGCGCCGTCCCGATCAAACTTTACAAACCGGTTGCGTCCCTGATCCACGACGTAAATGTTGCCTCCGCTTGAAGCATAAACCGATACTGCTTCATCCAGATTCCGGGCAATGGAGGAAAGTTCAAGCTCACTTTCTTCCGCCTGAACAGCAGACATCACCAAAATGCAGAGTGATATAGTGAGCAAAAACTTCATTTTCAGCGGGGCTGTGTTCGTGTTAACGGTCAGGCATTTAATTCTCTCATCAGCCCTTTTCGGCCGATGTCGGATCGGAAATAAGCCCCTTCAAAATCTATATTTTTTACGCCGGAATAGGCACGTTGAATGGCCTTGTCCAGTGTTGCGCCGCGCCCGACGACGCATAGCACACGCCCGCCGGCTGTTACCAGGCGACCGTTTTCACTACTGGTACCGGAATGATAAACAAGAATATCCTTATCCATCTGCTCGGTACCTGTGATGACTTTCCCTTTTTCATAGCTGCCCGGATACCCGGCAGATGCCATAATCACCCCGCAAAAATGCAGATCACTGCATGCCAGCCGGCCATCTTCAAGATCACCGGTCGCCGCCTGATAGCAAAGTGTAAGTACATCTTCGAACGTAGCAGGCATCAGCACCTGACATTCAGGATCTCCGAAACGGCAGTTAAATTCAACGACTTTAGGTCCATCTTTGGTGATCATCAGTCCGGTATACAGCACACCCGTGTAAGATATTCCACGGGATTTCATTTCAGCGAGCACAGGTCGGATAATGGATTCCTCTATTTCTTCAAGCATCTCATCGGAAACTACCGGTGCCGGCAAATAAGCCCCCATACCACCAGTGTTGGGGCCCGTTCCGCCTTCACCGATTTGCTTGTGATCCTGTACAGGTGGAAACAGTTTAACATGCTCCCCATCCGTGACGGCGAATACCGAGGCTTCCTCTCCTTCCATAAACTCTTCAACCACAACACGGGAGGCCGCATCACCGAAAGCCCCTTCGTTGAGGATTTGATCGAAGATGGCATGAACCTCGTCTTCGCTCCGGCAAATGACGACCCCTTTACCGGATGCCAGTCCGTCAGCTTTTACAACAACCGGCAGCTGTTGATCCAGCGCGTACGTTCTGGCCTCTTCAAGTTCATCTTTACCGAAATCCCGCCATGCCGCGGTGGGAACCCCGGCAGCTTTCATGACGGATTTGGCAAATGCCTTGCTTCCCTCAAGTTGAGCGGCGGCTTTATCCGGTCCGAACACGGCACAACCTGCTGCGCGCAAATCATCAGCCAGGCCGGCTACCAATGGCTGTTCCGGTCCGATGACCACCAAATCAACGGAGTGTTCGGCTACGGAGTTAATGACACTTTGATGATCGCTGACATCCAGATCGAGAGATTCGGCAATTAATAACGTACCAGCATTTCCGGGAGCGATATAGAGATTACCCAGATGCTCGGAACGGGAGATCGCCCACGCCAGTGCATGCTCGCGACCTCCGCCACCGATAATCAGGACATTCAGGTTGTTCATCCGCTTTTTTCCTGAGCGATTTTTAGTAATTCACTGTAACTATCGGACTTCAGACTTGCTCCGCCAATGAGCCCTCCGTCAACATCAGGCTGATCAATCAATTCAGCGGCGTTACCGGGCTTCATGCTGCCGCCATACAGAATTCTGATTTTTTCAGCAGTTTGATCACCAAACATCTTACCGAGGATTTCCCGGATAAATTTATGCATCTCCTGCGCCTGATCCGGAGTAGCTGTTTCCCCCGTGCCGATGGCCCATACCGGTTCGTAGGCGACTACCGTTTTTTCAGCCTGTTCTTTTGAAAAGCCTTTCATCACGCCGGTCAGCTGTTCCTCGACGACTTTAAAATGTCGCTCGGATTTGCGCTGATCCAAAACTTCGCCCACACATGTGATCGGGGTCAATCCGTGTTCAAGTGCTTTGAGGTTTTTCTTGCAGATTTGTGCATCGGTCTCGCCAAAATACTCACGCCGCTCGGAGTGACCGGTTATCGCATAGTCACAATTCAGCTCCTTAAGCATGGTTGCGCTGACTTCCCCGGTAAATGCTCCGTTTTCTTCGGATGATACATTCTGTGCGCCAATAGCGATATCCGGGAGCTTTGCATTGCCGTTTTTGGCTTCCGGCAACGAGATAAACGGCGGACATACCGCTGCATCAATACGACTGATATCAGCCGGTTTGGAAGTGGCCAGGGCTTCAAAAAATTGAGCTGTGTCTTCCGGTCCCTGATTCATTTTCCAGTTCCCGGCGATCAATAATTTCCTCATAATATTTCAGTTAAGTGTCTTTGTCGGTTTAAATCGTACTCCAGTTCTGCAATGCCGGCTTCATAATATTTTCTTACGATACGACCATCGGCATTGACCAATATACGAACCGGGATCTGATCTACATTAAATGTTTCAATAAGTTCCTCGTCGGTATAAACACCTGCTGAAGCGATATCCCATTTCTTTTCCCGTTCGGAGAAAAAGCCCTCAATTGTGGACTGACTGTCGTGAGTGGGGATGCTGATAATTCTCAGATTGTCATCAGAGAACCGGTCAGCTAATTCAGAAAGTGACGGAAAGCTGAAGTGATAATCCGGGCTTTCGTAATTAACGAACTCCAGGATGTACGGACTTCCACTGAGATCGGCATTGGTGAGTTCATCGCCATTCATCAGGGGAATTCTGAAATCGGGGGCTTCCATTCCCGGCGCCAGGTTATTCAGATCGTATTCAATGCTGCTCAACCACTCCTGAACATCCGGTTCTTCACCAAACTCCTCTTTGAAATCGGCGAAGTAATCTTTGGCGTAATCGACTCGTGCGCTGTCATACAGCATCTCAATACGATGAATACCAAGAAGTTTACGATTGCCGGGATTTCCGGAGCGTTCCCACAGATCATCGATGTAAGCAAGACCTTCATCCAAACCTCCTTCGCGGATTCGGGATGGCACGCCGTAGTAGATACCCGCTTCAATCAATGCTTCGCTTTCCGGATCGGAGGCAAGCTGTTCAAACATCTTTTCATTATCCCACCCGTCCAGAATTCCAACGGCTTGCAAGATGGCACGATCAGCGGCCAGCGTACCCGGATAGGATTCGCTGTGTTCCCAGAATAGATCATTCCAGGTATGCAGATTGTCCAGAGCTTCTTCTTCGTCCACCAGACCGGCATTGATGTAAGTAGACACCCGCGAGAACTGATTCAGCAGCCGGTTAAGTTCGCTCATGGCTTTATGTTCGCGGGAAGCTATTGCTGATTCGGCATCAAAGTCAGGCAAGACGGATTCAATTTTAATGGTATCCCCTTCGGCCAAAACCAGATCCGCGGTAGCTAATTCGTTATCTCCCCTTTTGATTTCGAGCAGATATTCGCCTCTTTCCTCAAATTCGGCGTAGCCGGAAAAGTCGCCGGTGGTATCGGTCACAGCATGATACAGCGTGTCGGTTTCCGGACGGAAGATATTCAGCACCCGCACGTGGATGCCGCTGTAATCCTCCGTTCGATCCAGTTCGGGATCTACAGTGAGTTTGCCTTCTATGGGGATCGAGTAGCGTTCGGCTTCTGCGGTGTCATCTTCGTCATCACAGCCGATAACGCTCAGGCTAACGGCAAATACAAGCAGCCCCAGCAGGGTCTTATTGATACGTTTCATTTTGGTTGAATGAATGGTTTTCGGTATGATCAAAATTTATTCTTCCAGACGAGAGGTGATCAGATCCTTCACCATCTGGGGATTGGCCTTGCCCTGACTTTTTTGCATCACCTGACCCACAAAAAACCCGAGCAGTCCTTTTTTACCGCCTCGGTACTTTTCCACTTTATCCGGATT
>SLJN01000373.1 GCA_007135115.1 Balneolales bacterium | reverse complement strand
TCATCGGCTGAGGCAATGGTAAATCCGGGATAGCCTGACATCTCGATATAATTACGCGAACCAAAAGTATCATACAAAATGGTGGAATCTTCAGTCACTACAACATACTCATTCGGGCCGATGACATACGAATCATCGGTAAATACACCTCCCTGAGAAGGCGCCCCGTCCCGGCGCATCAGCTCCCATTCGGCAAGTTCTATGTAGCTGTTACCCGGATTGTATAGCTCCACATAACGGCTCATGCCATCGGGCGGACTGCGATACATGAATTCGTTAATTACCACATCGCCCGGGGTAAAGTCATCGACGATAGCAAACAGGTATTCAGCCGGCTGCGGCAGCTGCCAGCCGGTTATGCTGGTAATCTGACCTATGATCAAATTATGGCGTCCTGCCGGAAACGGTTCTTCAAAATTCAAAATTAGCTCGTCATTGGCATCTCCGGCCTGAACGGTCTGCGGGTTGCCCGCCTCGTCAACTTCAAAATAGTTTTCCTGAATACCACCCTCGACCACTTCTTCGGTGAATGACACATGCAGCTCGTCATCGGCCACAACTTCAACAGTTTCAACCTGAAAGGGGCTGACAACCTCCAGCTCATACTCATGAAATTCTGCGGCATGACCAAAAATGTCTTCGATATCACTCACCCCAAGCGTATAGGTATGCCCGCTTTCCAGATGCCGGTCGATGATGATGCGCACTTCGGACGGGACCTCGCGCAGCGTAATCTCGTCGATTTGCGGATTCCCCTCACCGCTTAGCTGGTAATTGGCCGGGTCGGTGGCCGTTGGTTCTGTTACGTTTTTAGAGAATTCGGCGATCAGGGTATCGGGGTTCGGGGCCGTAAGATCAGCCAGCTCCGGAGGGGTGTCGTCCAATTCTGCTTCATTCGGCGCGCCCGGTGTGCCGCCTTCTGCGGCCGGGGATTCAGCCCAGTTATCCGGTGAGGTGGCTATCGCCTCTGCGCTGAGGCGTTCGAGGGCTATGCCATTTCCGCCCCACACTGATGGGTTATAGCGCAGTGAATCAGCCATTACCCCATCCGCTGTTCTCAGCCGTACTTCATCTTCGACCGTCACTGTAAAGCCGGGATAGCCCGACATTTCGATAAAATTGCGTGAACCGAAGGTATCATACAAAATCGTGGAATCTTCGGTTACTACGACATATTCATCCGGACCTATAACAAATGAATCCTCGGTAAATACGCCACCCTGTGAGGATGCTCCGTCCCGGCGCATCAGTTCCCAACCGGCAAGATCTATGTAGCTCTCTCCCGGGTTGTATAGCTCCACATAGCGGCTCATTCCGGACGGCGGGTTGCGATACATGAATTCATTGATCACCACATCGCCCGGCTCAAATTCGTCGACGACGGTGAAACCATATTCAGCAGGCTGCGGCAGTGTCCAGCCGGTGTCGGATAATATTGCATCGATTACCAGGGAGTGGTGACCGCTATCCAGTTGAGGATATTCCAGAACTACGACCTCATCTCCCTGCTCAAAGCTGATCTGATCCGGATTACCCACCCCGTCGACGGTGAAGTCGCCGGTATTCAGCTCGTCCGTATCAACCGCTTCACTGAATGTTACCGCCAGCTCTTCACGGCTGCGGACTTCCACGTCCTCCACTTCAAAGGGGTTGGCCACCTCAATTTCGTGTTCTTGCGGCTGAGTCAGACGCCATCCCGATTCAGCCGGGATATCCTCTATCGTTAAGGTATACGTACCCAGATCCAACGGTTCGTACTCCAGTGTGATCACTTCATTATTCTGATCGAAGCTGATGTCATTGGGTGGGCCTATACCGTTAAGCGCAAAGTCGGATGCGTCCACTTCCTGATCGTCTACCGGCTCAGTGAAGTGGAGTTCAAGCAGCTGATCGGTGATTACCTGAACATCCGAGAACTGAAACGGGTTTTCTACCTCGAAATCTATTTCACTATCCGGTTCTAATGACAATCCGTCCGCACTTTCCACATCATTGACCGTAATTGTATAGTGGCCATCATCCCATTGTTCACCAATATCCAGCCGTACTGTATTGTCGTCTTCTAAAGTGGCATTCCCGGGTGTCCCATAGGTTGAAATATCAAAATGCTGTCCCTGAACTGTAGCCTCATCTACCGGGAAATTGAAAGCAACATCAACAGTTTGCGGGCCGGAATTTTCGGCTTGATGAATTTGAAAATCTTCACTTGAGGTAATTCGTATATCATCAAAAAAATAACTATCCGTCTGTGCGCTTGAATATCGCAAAAACAATCCAAAATAGTCGGATTCGGTATAGGTATCATCCACTTCCGTTCCGGAATCGAGTTCCGGTGTAGTACCGTACCCTTCGCCTACATAGATTTGCCACTCATCATTCTCATTTCGGGTAACCCGGACCTGATACCCCTGCCCCGATTCAATTTCCGTATCTGAAGAAAGAATGACCGTATCGTCCCCGCCGTCTAACCGGACGAGATCAAAATTTCCTCCTCCGGTATGAATCGCATAACCATTTACTGAACTCCCGTCAAGTCGATTGAGATCTTCATCATCGGCCATCAGATAGACATACACCCGATTCTGAGAGGAGGTGTTAGCATCTTGTCTGATAAAAAACTCCCAGCTTCCGTATGCTGTAGCGGAGGGAGTTCGAATCTGAGTCCGGGAAGGATCCGATTCAGCATCCAGCTGTAACAGCGTATTCCCGTTTTCCTGGATAAATGTGAAATCATCCAGATCCCCGAACCACTCCGGATTTTGAGTCAGGTCCTGATCTTCAAAATCTTCATCGAGGGTAATCGTGTTTTGTGCAAGCGAAACCGTGGTTACTCCAACAATAAGAAAAGCGGCAAGTATATAGCGAAAAGACATGTCCCGGTATTTATGCAGATCACATTGACTACAGCCAAGTTACAAAATAAGCTACAAATTTCACCGGTTGCACACCACAAAAAAAGGGCTGCTCCGGCACCACCCGGGCAGCCCTTAGGACTGTAGAATTTGCGCTTGCACGCAGTTCTTAAGAACCGGACTCACTTGGTTATGAGTCCGTTCTCAATTAATAAGAGCAATGAAACCCTTAACCCTTACAAACTTTTTTTAAACTGTTGCTATCAGTTGTCGATTATTCTAAAGAAGGCTTTGCAAAATGAGCTTAAGTAAATCCCGGAGGCCAGATTAAGCGAATTGATCAAACAAACGATATCCGGAAATTGAACTATTTAAAAATTAGTTTTTTCGTTCAGATTTATCTTCATTCGGAGATTTAAACATTTTATCTTATGGGATTGAAAAAGATATCCTTCCGGATTGGGATGGGCCACTTACCGGACTGAAGGTTTTCACTACGTTTAGAAATACAAAGATTCATGGTGCGCAAGACGGGTTTATTAGGGTTTTTACTTTTGGTGCTGTCCTCTTGTGATTTTTTCTCCGGAGGTAATGACGGACCGATGGATGACCTGCGAATCAGTCCTAATCCGGTAGACTTCCGGACTCTGGGAGGAGGCGGATCTATTGATGTAAGCTTTTTCAATACAACCGATGACACGATTCGGGTTACCAACCTTTCGGTTGATAACGAGGCTTTGCGTATTAACTCCTCTCCTTTTGAAGTCAGTCCTCAACAAACTGTCAGCCGCTCCCTTACGCTTGACTTCAGTGAATTCGACGGTCGCGACAATTCCGGCGCTTTGTTTGTTGAAGCTCAGGATTATGATACAAGAGAAATCATTGTATACTTTCCCTTCAAGCGATTTAAAGTAAATCTTTCGGATCACCCGAGTAACAACTATCCGGTAGCTCTTTCTCCGAACGGTGAGCACGCGCTGTACTATTCCGACCGAGGCGGGGGCTATGATATTTTCCTGGTTAATACCGAATTTGGAACGATCAACCGGCTTACCGACGACCCCCATCAAAATATCCCGGTTGGCTTCGGCTCCGAAACCGATTTCATTCTCATGTATTCCGACCGCAACGGAGCATTTGATATCTTCAAGCTTGATACCGATGGAGAGATCACCCCTCTGGTAGAAAGTGAATATGACGATATCCCGGTTAAGGTTTATGACAATGACCAGGAGCTGCTTTATTACAGGGATTCCAATGGACCTGTCAGCGCCAGGAGATACACCATATCTTCCGGCCGGGACCAGGAACTGGTTTCCGGTCCATATCAACCGGAATTGTATATTGAAGAGCACAATATGGTTGTGCTTACCGGTGGTGAAGAAGATGAATTGGCTTATAAAGTACCTCCGCAGGGTGGATCTGCCGATTCTTTGGTTACGTTCAGAAATGATCAGGATGTAAGCCGGTTAATTCCTGTTGATTACCATCCTGAACTCGACCGAATCGTAGCCTACTCAGACCTTGATTTCCGGCGGGCTGTTTACACCTTTGCTCCTGATGGAAGCAGTTTTCAGCAAGTAGTAAATAGCCCCCGTAATGATTTTCCCGTAGCTTTTACACCCGATGGATCACACATATTTTTTGAATCAAACCGGATGGGCAATAAAGATGCCTTTATGTATGACCTTTCCAGTGAAGAAGAAGAAAAAATTACCACCAGTGACTACGACGATATCCCAATCGATATAGGTCCGGATTCGGAGCTGATTCTGTTCCAGAGTAACAGAGAAAAAGTTGAGGGCAGTCGCTATCATCAGGTCTTTATTACTACCTTTTGATAACGCCTGCCACGCAAGCAGTTCAATGCATACCTGCCTATCTTAATAAATTCTCCAGTGTTGTGGCATCATCGGTGCGATCATCACGATATTTAATTATCACCGGTGTTTGGATAGCCAGATTATGCATTCTGGCAAATTCATTGCCCGAAATTACCCGGCTGCCCGGTATAACCACCGCCCCTTCCGGGATATGCAATGGATGATCGGCGTCCGCTTTATAGATGGTTTCATTGACCAGGTCGTATACCGGGGTCGAACGGGTTAAAATAACACCGGCCCCGATCACTGCTTCTCTGCCGACCCGGGTACCCTCATATATTCCCGTATTGCCGCCAATCATACATTGCTCTTCAACGATGACCGGCATAGCGCCGATTGGTTCAAGCACCCCTCCGAGTTGGGCGGATGCACTTAAATGGACTTTATCTCCAACCTGAGCGCAGCTTCCTACCAGCGCGTGGGAATCTATCATAGTGCCATCACCCACGTAGGCGCCGGTATTCACGTAAGCCGGAGGCATCATCGTAACGTTGGAACCTACATAAGCACCGGTTCTTATTGACGAGCCTCCCGGTACAATGCGGATGTTTTTCTGTTCGGCATCCGGTTTCTGAACCGGATAGGTATGCTTATCAAAAAAGGGAAGTGAACCTCCGGGGTTCAGCTCCCGGTTTTTGCCATAACGAAATCCAAGCAAAATACCCTGTTTTACCCAGCCATTTACCTTCCAACCATCTCCGGAAGGCTCAGCTGCTCGAATATTTCCGGTTTCCAGCTCATTCAGAAATGATTGAAACAGTTCGGAGAAGTTCTCCGGTTCCTGTTGCGGCGGAGATTCTGCCAAAGCAGTAATTTGTTCTTCAAGATTCATTTAAATCAATTCTTTTCGTTTTCTAAAAACAATTATGGGTTCGCTGTAAATTTAAAACTTATCACGTGCCCTCGTACAATACTTTTTTGTGCTCATCCTAAATGCCATATTGCTTGAGCTATAGTTGGAGTTGAATACATAATGTAATTTCAGCAGGAGCATGACTTCATCGTTTCAGAGCAGTTCTGCCACCCCAAAATACATAACCTTGAAATACAATTGAATTATTATGTCCCCCCGTGCTGCAAAGTCATGTACCCAGTGTTAAATTCGACTACTTTTACAAAAAAGAAGTCCCCCACTTCTTATACACTCATCTCATCAGATTTTCTATTAACCTTTTGACCTTCAACACCTTAAATATCCCCAACGCAACAAGTTTGACATAAGTGTATTCGTTTCCTATAATTTACAAATAGGATTAATCTCGATCCCCTACACGGATCGTAGCAATGTAATAAATCGGGGTAATGAAAATGGATAGATCGAACTTGGTTGCTGCACTGTTATTTTTTGTTTTATTCAACATATACGGTGTTACAAGTAAATCAGAAGCACAGGTTTTACAAGGTGATAGCTGGTCCGACACCCAAGCCGAAGGAGCCGGGGAAATAATAATTGCTTTTTACGAGGAAGATGCATTTGCCTATTATGATGATGAAGGCAACCCTTCCGGTGTGTCAATTGAAATACTCAATCAATTCATAAACTACGTACAAAATACTCACAATATAGAATTAGATGTATCATACATATCTTATGATAGTTGGTCGCAGTTCTATAGTGATATTACGGAGTCGAGCGGTGGTGTTTTCGGACTTGGAAATGTTACCATCACCGAGGAGCGCAAACAGGAGTTAAACTTCAGCCCTTCTTACCTGACAAATATTGCGGTACTCATTACTCATGAATCGGTAGAAGATCTTTCTTCTCTTGAACAAATATCGGACGAATTCAGCAACAAGACAGCCGTTTCATATACCGGAACTACACATGAAGGCCGAATTAACGAACTTGTAGAGCAAGGATGGGATGATCTAAGTATTGAGTCTGTAGCTACTGATGGCGAAGTGGTTGACTTCGTCTCAAATAATCCGCAATCTTTTGGTTACATCGATCTGTATAATTACTGGCTTGCTGCTGAGGAACATAACAGACCGGTCAAACGACATGCCGTCGGAGACCAGGCTTCCGAGGATTTCGGTTTTATCATGCCGCTTGACTCGGACTGGGATGATGAGTTGGATAACTTTTTTCATATCGGGTCGGGTTTCAGGGCAACCAATTTGTACCGGGATATACTTCAGGAATACCTCGGAAGGGAAGTCAGCCGCCTTCTGCAAATGGCAAGACAGTAATTTTTTCATTGGATTGTGACGTATTAACTAACCAAAACAGGTGACTACATGAAATCGCTAATTTTCTTGATTGGGTTAATCTTCTGTGCTGTTCCGGCTTTTGCTCAGCTATCGGGGGATTCTTTCGAAGAGGCTCTCGAAAACGGAGAAGCGGAAATTACTGCTAAGTATCTGGAGGAGAATGCATTTGCTTATTATGACAATGGAGAACTTCAGGGCATCCATTACGAAATATTCAACCGGTTCGTGAATTGGGCCGAACGAGAATACGGTATTGATATCTCTGTAAACTGGGAGGGTGAGTCGGAGAGCTTCAGCCGTTTTTACAGTAATGTGAGTAATGCCAGCGATGGGGTTTTTGGTCTCGGCACCGTTACCATCCTTGAGGAGCGTCGTGAAGAAGTTCAGTTTACCCCTCCCTATATCGTCAACATTGCCGTTTTAGCTTCTCATGATACAGTTGATGAAGTAGAAAGCTGGGAAGAACTCTCCGAACAGTTCAGTGGAATGACCGGCGTTTCTATACCCGGAACCACTCTTGAAACCCGGATGAACCAGCTGAGAGACAACTATCTGCCCGACCTGCAAATTGTTGAAGTAGATTCTCAATTGGAAGCAATGGAAATGATCGATAGCAATCCCGATCATTTCACTTATGTTGACCTGGCAGTATACTGGCCGTTGCGCGATGAACTCAACCTGCATCGCCACGAGTTTGCCGATGAGCCGGGAGAAGAATTCGGCTATATTATGCCACTTGACAGTGACTGGGCCGAACCGTTTACACGTTTCTTTACGTTGGGTTCCGGTTTTGAAACAACCTCAACCTACCGGCAGATAATTATGGATAACCTCGGAGAAGAAGTACATGAACTGCTCCGCCTGGCCCGAAGGCAGATGCATGATTCTTGAATCGGAATGACATTAATGAATCAGACCTAAAAGCTCCCCGATTTTAAAAACCGGGGAGCTTTTTTATGAAAAGTAACCTTTACGGGCTAATAGCTCAGCGTTCAGAATTGAGCAACCCGCGGCGCCGCGAACCGTGTTATGGCCCAATACCATCATACTCAGATCCATCACCTCGGCTTCTCTGACTCGCCCGACACTCACCTGCATGCCGCCTTCCTGGTAGCTATGAAGTCGAGGCTGAGGAAACCTCGGGTTTTCATATAACCGGAGCGGCTGTTTTGGGGCTGACGGCAGATCAAGATCCTCCAGCGGACTCTGCCAATCACGAATTACTTTTTTTGCTTCATCTGCACTTGCCGGTTTTTCCTCAAAAGAAACCGTAACGCTTAACAAATGCCCTTCAACCGTGGGTACACGTGTAGCCGTTGCCTCAACCGGAAAATCGGCAAACTGAACGGTCCCGTTTTTTAGTTCTCCAAGAATTTTAAGTGGTTCCAAACCAATTTTGGGTTCTTCTCCATCGATATAAGGCATGATGTTAGCCGTGATATCCATTCCCGGCACCCCTGGGTAACCCCCACCCGAAATAGCCTGCAAAGTAGTCATAACCACTGAAGCGATACCATATCGGCGATGGAGTGGTGCAAGCGCCATAGAAAGCGGTATGCATACACAATTGGGGTTGGTAACTATAAATCCGCTATGGTCGTCCGTGAATTTTTGCTGCGCGATCAACCCAATGTGATCCGCATTGACCTCCGGTACCAACAGCGGCACGGAATCATGCTGGCGATAATTTTTCGCATTGGAAATGACCGGTATACCGGCTTCCGCGAAGGATTGTTCGATTTCAGTAGCTACCCCGGAGTCCAGACCGGAAAAGACGAAATCAACTTCATTCATAACCTCCGGCCGGCAGGATTGTATGGTCTGATTAGCTATGGCATCCGGCAGATCAACCGGTTCGATCCAGGTGACCGTATCACCATACCGTTTTCCGGCTGATCGCTCTGAAGCCCCGAGTTGAGCAATATGAAACCAGGGATGCCCCTGGAGTAAATGAATAAACTTCTGGCCCACAGCTCCCGTGGCACCTAATATTCCTACATTAAACGTGCGCATAAAACTAAATATAATAGAGATGTGACTTTGACTTATATCGCTGCTGATCCCTTAAGAAGACGTTCTTTCAACAGCGGCTGCAATATACAAAAAAGGTACGACCTGTTTGGGTTTCTGTGTTTTTCTGTATCAACGTAATTCAGGGATTTGGGGACTAAAGGTAATAGAGCAAATGGGCATTTTAAAACTGCGGATTTGGAGTGTTAAATCCGCGTTATTTGTCTAACAATGAAACCAAAGTCAAGGGTTCAGAAGTTGACAATTCACTTCTTATTTTTTTGATCAAATCCTGTACTTTCAATCATGAGCAAAAAAGAGATAGACATTGAAATTGACCGGCTTACCAACTCTATCGAAAACAGTGTCACCGGTGAAGTTTTTGATACAAAGGTTGATCGAGTTGGGAAAGCAAAC
>SLJN01000197.1 GCA_007135115.1 Balneolales bacterium | reverse complement strand
GCCCACGCAGGAAAATCCTAAAGGCGGCAGACTGGATCAAGAAATGCCCATGGATGTTTCCAACGTCCTGCCGGTTGATCCGACCAGCGGCGAAGCCTCTCGTATAGGTCGTAAGCGGATTGATGAAAGCGGTAAAGGACGCTGGGTTCGATATGCAAAAATCAGTGGAGAAACCCTGGATAATTAAGGTATAAGCTAAAATGGCTGAAGCACGACTTTTTAAGCATTATAAAGATGACGTTGTTAAGAAGATGACGTCGGAGTTTGGCTACCCCAACATCATGGCGGTGCCTAAACTTCAAAAAATTTCCATAAACGCCGGGGTAGGCGAAGCAATCAACGACCGTAAACTACTTGATACGGTTACCGAAAATGTCGGTTTGGTTACCGGTCAACGTCCGGTGCTTACTAAGGCCCGTAAGGCGATTTCGAATTTTAAGTTACGCCAGGGAATGCCTATCGGCTGCAAAGTTACATTGCGCCGAAGCAGAATGTATGAATTTCTCGATAGGCTGATAACTCTCGCACTACCCAGAACTCGTGACTTTCAGGGTGTACCTGATAGAGGCTTTGATGGCCGTGGAAATTATACGATGGGAATTTCTGAACACACGATATTCCCGGAAATTGATACTGATAAAGTAGAACGCATTCACGGTATGGACCTTACATTTGTGACCAGCGCCGAAAATGATGAGCAAGCTTATGCACTGCTCAAGCATTTGGGAATGCCATTTCAAAAAAGGAATTAATACTTATGGCTAAGAAATCCTGGATTGCACGCAATAAAAAGCGTCAAGAAACCGCAGCCAAATACAGAGAAAAGCGTAAGCAACTTAAAGAAGCGGGTGATTACGAAGCTCTTCAAAAGCTTCCGAGAGATGCCAGTCCGGTGAGAACAAAAAACAGATGTTCACTTACCGGAAGATCACGCGGATACGTCAGAAAATTCGGCGTATCACGGATAAAGTTCAGGGAACTTACCCTCCAGGGGAAAATTCCCGGATTAAAAAAAGCCAGCTGGTAAAACGATCAATATATTTTACAATGACAGATCCCATTGCAGATTATTTAACACGAATACGTAATGCCCAACAAGCCGGGCACCGTAGGGTTGATATCCCTGCTTCCAAGTTGAAGAGGGCTATCACTAAGATATTGATGGACAAAGGATACATCCAGAAGTTCATCGATATAGAAGATGGAAAGCAAGGCTTAATTCGCCTTTTCCTTCGCTATGACCATTACGGCCAGCCGGTTATCCGCATGCTCGAAAGGAGATCCAGACCAGGACTGCGAACCTACTGCACGTCTGATGATATCCCGCGAGTTAAAAATGGGCTTGGTATAGCTGTGCTTACAACTTCCCGTGGCGTGATGACTGATAAGGAAGCACGCAAAGTGGGCGTTGGCGGCGAAATTTTGTGCTACATCTACTAAATAGAACAGAATATTTATGTCTCGAATAGGCAAATTACCGGTAGAAATCACCGATGGCGTCGAATGCTCCATTCAGGATGGGAACGTCATTTCTGTAAAAGGCAAACAAGGTGAACGAACATTATCAGTCGACGCATCCCTGAATGTGGCAGTCGAAGAAGGACAGGTACTGGTAACACGTAAATCAGAAGCTAAAAACGTAAAAGCCCTGCATGGACTTTATCGTGCACTTATTCAAAACCTTGTAACAGGTGTAAGTGAAGGCTTTCAAATTCAGCTTGAGGTGATTGGAGTAGGGTATCGTGCAAACGTAAATAATAATACCCTCGAACTTTCGGTCGGATACTCTCATCCGTTTTATTTTGTACCTCCGCCGGAAGTGGAATTAGATGTTGATACTAAGTCTTCTAAAAATCCCAGAGTAATCGTTAAAGGGATCGACAAGGATTTAGTTGGTCAGGTTGCTGCTAAAATCAGATCAATCCGGCCACCTGAGCCTTACAAAGGCAAGGGAATTCGATATGTTAATGAGCAAGTTCGTAAGAAAGCCGGAAAATCAGCCGGTAAATAAGGTAAGATAGTAAAATATGACTACGAAGAATCCTAAACGACTTCGACGAGCTAAAATTCAGCGACGTGTTCGCTCAAAAGTTTTTGGCACTACAGAGCGACCAAGGCTTAATGTATTTAAAAGCAATAAGCATATATACGCTCAGATCATCAATGATGATTCCGGCCACACCATCGTCAGTGCCTCTACACTTACAAATGAACTTGCTGATGATATTAAAGGTCAGCCACCCGTAGAAAAGGCGCGAATTGTGGGCCGCAAACTTGGTGAACTTGCTGATGAAGCCGGCATTAAAAGAGTCAGCTTCGATCGGAGCGGTTATAAATATCACGGCAAAGTCAAAGCACTTGCCGAAGGTGCCAGAGAAAATGGACTCAAGTTTTAAGAATCGGATATATGCCAAAAGTAACTCGTAAACGACATCATATCAGAGCCAGTGAACTTAATCTCGAAGAGAGACTGGTTCATATTAACCGCGTTGCCAAGGTTGTAAAAGGCGGACGACGATTTAGCTTCAACTCAATAGTAGTTGTAGGAAATCGTGAAGGAGTCGTCGGCAGCGGAATGGGAAAAGCCAATGAAGTATCAGACGCTATCCAGAAAGGTATCGATGATGCCAAGAAAAATCTGGTACGCATTCCCATGAGAAAAGACGGCAGCATCCCACATTCTGTTACCGGAAAATGTGGTGCAGGCGAGGTTTTTCTGAGACCGGCATCCGAAGGTACGGGAGTTATTGCCGGCGGACCCGTAAAAGCTGTGTTGGAATATGCCGGTATCCAGAATATTCTTACGAAATCCATTGGTTCCCAGAACCCCCACAACATGGTAAAAGCTACGATCGACGCTTTGTTACAGCTCGAAGATCCGGCCGATGTGGCTCAGCGCCGAGGGGTATCTATGAAAAAGGTTTTTGAGGGCTAATCCGAAAAATTTTAACCGAATTAGGTAAATGAAACTGGACAATCTTAAAGCGCCGAAACCCAACCGAAAAACACGTAAGCGTGTGGGTAGAGGTCAGGGCTCAGGAGTAGGTGAGCAATCACGCCGCGGTCATAACGGACAAAGGTCACGAGCCGGCTTCAATATGAACACCGGCTTTGAAGGCGGGCAGATGCCACTTCAGCGAAGAATCCCTAAATACGGATTCAAAAACCGGTTCCGAGTCGAGTACACTCCATTAAATTTGAAAGTTGTTGAAGACTTCATTGAAAATGAGAAACTCGGTCTTGAAATCACCAAAACGGATCTTGTACTTGCGGGGCTGATTCACAAAAATGCCAAGGTAAAACTTCTTGGTGTTGGTGAAATCAGCAAAAAAGTTTCAATAGAAGTTGACGCTGCAAGTAAATCCGCTATTGAAAAAGTAGAAAAAGCTGGTGGTAGTGTTACTATCAGTGAATCCTGAAACCGGCAGATAAGCTCCACCGATGAGTCTGATCGAAAATTTTCAAAACATCTTTAAAATTGAGGAGCTCAGGAAAAGGATCCTATATACCATTGGTATCCTCCTGATCTACCGTATCGGTACATTTATCACGATGCCGGGTGTAGATGCTTCTCAATTGGCTGAAACAACCGGACCAGCAACAGACCTTCTCGGACTATTCGATATGTTCGTGGGAGGTGCGTTTCAAAGGGCCGGTGTTTTTGCACTTGGTATCATGCCTTACATTACAGCAGCCATTATCATTCAGTTGATGGGCGCTGTAGTACCTTACTTCCAAAAATTACAGAGGGAAGGTGAGGAAGGCCGGCGTAAAATCAACCAGCTCACCCGGTATGGTACCGTATTCATTACAATGGTTCAGTCCATTGGTTTTTCAATCAATTTGATGTCGACTTCTCCGGAAGCCATTGTCATCAATAACACCGCATTCATTTTCCAGGGTGTCATAGTACTGACAGCTGGAACGGTCTTTGTGATGTGGCTGGGTGAACGGATAACAGAGCGGGGTATCGGTAATGGTATATCGCTGCTCATTATGATTGGTATCATCGCCGCATTGCCAACCAGCTTTATTAACGAATGGAACACAACCAATAACGCTATTATAGTGTTGTTCGAAGTTGGTGTACTGTTTCTGGTTGTAGGTGCTGTAGTATTGCTTACTCAGGGGCAGCGACGGATTCCGGTTCAATACGCGAAGCGCGTTGTTGGTCGAAAAGTTTATGGCGGAACAACCCAGTACTTACCACTGAGAGTTAACTCCGCAGGTGTTATGCCGATCATCTTTGCTCAGTCCATTATGTTCATTCCCAGCACAATCGGTACCTTTTTCCCGGGAAATGAAACGGTACAGACTCTGACGGCATGGTCTAATGATTTTACAGGTGTGGCATACTCTATAGTATTTTTCATCATCTGTATGTTTTTCACCTTCTTTTACACAGCTATTGTGATAAATCCGCGTGAAATGGCGGATACCATGAAGCGTCAAGGTGGTTTCATACCTGGTGTGAGACCGGGTAAACAGACCGTCGAATTTATCGACAACATACTTGCACGAATTACGCTGCCGGGATCAATATTCCTCTCATTTGTGGCTATTATGCCCGCATTTGCTGCGAACCTTGGAGTAACTCCTGGTTTTGCAATGTTCTATGGAGGAACAAGTTTGCTGATTATTGTTGGTGTCGGTCTTGACACACTGCAACAAGTAGAAAGTCACCTGTTGATGCGTCATTATGATGGATTTATGAAATCCGGACGTATCAGAGGACGGCGGAGAATGTAGGCAGGATCAAGGCAGTTTATGATATATCTCAAAAGCGAACACGAAATTAACCTAATGCGCGAAAGTGCCCAACTGGTCTGCCGCACCCACGCAGAAGTGGCAAAAAAGATCAGACCGGGGATAACTACGGCAGAGTTAGATCGTGTAGCTGATGAGTTTATCAAAAAACATGATGGCAAACCTTCTTTTAAAGGTTACGGACCTAAAAACAATCCGTTTCCTGCTACGTTGTGTATCTCCGTAAATGAGCAGGTTGTTCATGGATTTCCGGGGAGTTACAAACTTCAAGCCGGTGATATTGTCTCCATAGATTGTGGCATCCATAAAAATGGGTACCATGGAGATGTAGCTTACACCTACGTAGTTGAAGAATGTAGTGATGAAGTGCTGCAGCTTTTGCGAACAACCGTTCAATCTCTTTATGATGGTATTAACGAAGCTGTCCACGGAAATAAAATCGGTGATATTTCTCATGCAATCCAAAGCCGCTGTGAAAACAATGGCTACGGTGTCGTTCGCGACCTTGTAGGTCATGGCCTTGGTAAGTCTTTACATGAGAATCCATCCGTTCCCAATTACGGGAAAAAGGGCCGTGGAGAAAGGCTTCGCAGCGGGATGACCTTAGCAGTTGAGCCGATGATTTCCATGGGAGATTATCATGTTGATACCTTGGATGACGGCTGGACAGTTGTTACTGCTGACGGCTCGCCTGCTGCTCATTACGAACACGATATTGTTGTAAGAGAAGGAGAAGCTGAAATTTTAAGCTCTTTTGAGTATATTGAGGAGATAACCAAAATTTCAATAGACAAGGTAACTGCTTAGCATGGCTAAACAAGAGCCAATCAAACAAGACGGTACAATTTTAGAAGCTTTACCCAATGCACAATTTCGGGTAGAACTTGAAAACGGGCATGAAATACTGGCACACGTATCCGGTAAAATGAGAATGTATTACATCAAAATTTTGCCCGGAGATAAAGTAACCGTTGAGTTATCTCCTTACGATTTGAGTAAAGGAAGAATCACATACCGATATAAGTAATTGTTATGAAGACCAGAGCATCTGTACGAAAGCGTACTTCCGATGATAAGATAGTTCGTCGGAAAGGCAAAGTTTATGTAATCAATAAGAAAAACCCTCGTAACAAGCAACGTCAGGGATAATATGGCTCGAATAGCTGGTGTAGATTTACCAAAAAACAAAAGAGGCGAAATAGGCCTTACATATATTTACGGGATCGGCCGAACCTTATCCCGCGAGATCCTGCATAAGCTGGGTATTAGTTATGATACCAAAGTTCAGGATTGGGACGAAGAGCAAGTTAAGCAGATCAGAAGTCTGCTTGAAAATGAACACAGAGTCGAAGGTTCCTTGCGCTCCGAAACCAACGCCAATATTAAAAGGTTAATGGATATTGGCTGCTATCGCGGGTTGCGCCATCGAAAAGGTTTACCTCTCAGAGGGCAAAGAACAAAAACCAACGCAAGGACCCGAAAGGGTAAGCGTCGGGCCGTAGCCGGTAAAAAGAAAGCACCTCGTAAATAATAACTGAGTATTAAGAAATGGCTAAAAAGCAAGATAAAGGCAAAACAACTGCTGCCTCTAAAAAGAAAAAGAAGCAACTTGCCGATCCGAATGGGATGGCTTATGTAAAGGCCACCTTTAATAATGTACTTGTTACCATTACAGATGCTGATGGAAATGTCATTTCCTGGTCATCTGCCGGAAAGCAAGGTTTCAAAGGATCCCGCAAAAACACGCCTTATGCGGCACAGTTGAGTGCCACTACGGCTGCTGAAGCCGCCTATGATATGGGGCTGCGAAAAGTTGATGTTTTCGTAAAAGGACCTGGTTCAGGTCGGGAAGCAGCTATTCGTGCTATAGCAAGTTCAGGCATCGAAATTCAGATGATCAAAGATACTACGCCGATTCCTCATAACGGATGCCGGCCACCAAAAAGAAGAAGAGTTTAAAACCATAAGTAACCGATAACATGGCAAGGTACACGGGACCCAAGCAAAAAAGAGCAAGAAGGTTTAAAGAGCCGATTTTCGGCCCAAGTAAAGCACTTGAAAGGAAACCTTACGGACCGGGCCAACACGGGCGTTCCCGGCAGATGAAAAAATCAGAGTACGCTATTCAGCTCGAACAGAAGCAGAAGGCGAAATACACTTATGGTGTGCTTGAAAAGCAGTTCCGGAATCTGTTCGATCGAGCGAACTCAAAATCGGGTGTTACGGGTGAGAATCTGCTGCAATTTTTAGAAGCACGCCTTGATAATACCGTTTTCAGAATGGGTTTTGCCCGAACACGCCGCCAGGCAAGACAATTGGTCAACCACGGGCACATTGTTGTAAATGATGATGTTGTTGATATCCCGTCATATCAACTACGTTCCGGTGATGTGATTACGATCCGACCGAGATCCAGAAATCTTGAATTCGTCAACGAATCCATTGCTCACGCACCACGTAATAAATATAAGTGGTTAGAAGTAGATAAAAAGTCGCTTACCGGAAAGTTTCTACACTACCCGGATATGGAAGATGTACCTGAGAACATCAATGTACAGTACATTGTTGAGCTCTATTCCAAGTAATCGCACCAATTTTTCACATATACAGTACGCTATCGCATTATGACTATTTCTAACTTACAAATGCCTGAAAGCCTCGTCGTAGAGGAAACAACCGATACTTTCGGCAAATTCGTGCTTCAACCTCTGGAGCGTGGTTATGGTGCAACCATCGGAAACTCTTTTCGCCGTGTTTTGCTTTCTTCATTGCCGGGAATTGCAATTACTGCGGTAAAAATCAATGGCGTGAAGCACGAATATTCCAGTATAGAGGGAATCAAGGAAGATGTATATGATATCATATTAAACCTCAAGCAAGTTCGCTTCAAGCAAGTTGAACAGAGCACGGGTTTAATAAGAGTACAGAAAAACGGAGGCAACGCCTTAACTGCTGCTGATATCGATGAAGCTTCTGCAGAGTATGAAGTTCTTAATAAAGATCAGCATATTGCAACCATCTCTGATGATACTGACCTGGAAATGGAACTTCACATGGGGCGTGGCAAAGGATATGTCACCTCTGATGATCATCCGGTTGATGACGAATCCGACATAGAGATGATTCCTGTGGATGCTGTCTTTACACCTGTAAAAGGAGTAAAGTTCGACATTGATAACGTTCGTGTTGGTCAGCGCACCGATTACGAAAAACTCACGATGGAAGTAACTACAGATGGATCCATCAATCCAAAAGAAGCTTTCACCATTGCCGGAAAAATTCTGAAGGAACACATTGAGAAGTTCATCACTGAAAAAATTGATGAACCATTTACTCAGGAAGAAGAAGAGGTAGATGCTGAAAAGCAACGGGTTGCAAACCTTCTCAAAACAAGTATAGAAGATCTCAACCTTAGTGTCAGAGCGTATAATTGCTTGAAATCGGCAAATATCAATACCGTTGCTGAGCTGGTCTCCAAAGACGAGTCCGAGTTGCTGAAGTTCAGAAACTTCGGAAGAAAATCACTTTCCGAACTTGTAGAGGTTATTGAAGAGAAGAACCTCCATTTCGGAATGGATATTTCTAAATACCTCGAAAACGATAAATAGAAATTTTTAATCGGTCATAAGTCATGCGTCACCTAAAATCAGGTCGTAAATTAGGGCGGACAGCAGCCCACAGACGAGCAACTATGAGTGCTCTGTCTGCTGCTCTGATTAACAATGAAAAAATTACCACTACTCTTGCTAAGGCTAAAGAACTTAGAAGATTTGTTGAGCCGCTGATCACCCGAGCAAAAAATGATACTAATTTTAACCGAGCCCGGGTGTTTCGATTTCTGAGAGATAAAGAAGCGATTACCAAGCTATTTGATGAAATCGGGCCGATGGTAGAAGATCGACCAGGTGGTTATACCCGAGTTATTAAAACCGGTTTCCGCTCTGGTGACGGAGCAGAAATGGCTTTAATCGAATTGGTTGATTACAACGATGTACCGCCGGAAACCGGAGCTAAAAAGAAGAAAACCCGAAGAGGTGGTAGACGTAGAGGAAGTGGCAAGGCTAAAGGAAGTCAGGCTGCTCCTAAAGCTACTGAATCGGAATCTACTCAGGCAAAAGCATCTAAGGCTGATTCAACACAGTCTCAAGAAACTAAGCAGACTAAAGAAAAAGCTTCAGCTAAAGGCAGCACATCTACGAAAAGTGAATCTACTGCCGATCAGAAGCAAACGGAGACTTCCAAAGCCAAAACGGCTGATAAAAAAGAAGAAAAGCCAGCTTCTGATAAAAAGGCTTCTACTAAAGCCTCAGAAGCAAAAGATAGCCCTAAAGAAGACGATCAGTCTGCAAAAGACGAATCTGATAAAAAAGAGGAATAATAAAATCCTCTTTACAGGTGTTTAACTCTGTGCTAAGGCAGGCAGGGTAATCACCATAAAAAGCTGTAACTAATTTTGAAATTATTAAATTAGACTATTGACAGCACCAACTTACTGCCTTATCTTTGACTTCTCTTTCGCGCTGGGATTTACTTGGTGCGAGGGAGGGTGGTTCTTTGACCGAATGAATGTTGAGAAGATCGCATAGCGGGCTTACCGTGGCGCTTTCGGGCGTTATGG
>SLJN01000250.1 GCA_007135115.1 Balneolales bacterium | reverse complement strand
GGTTAGCAGAAATTGAATTTCTGATTACCCGGGAATCCGCCCCAAAAAAGCAGGCTAAAGAACTTATTGAGCTTATTCAAAAGCATGAAGAACAGACTTGAAGTAAAAACAGAATCTGAGCAAACCTACCCGGTCATCATTGAAGACACCTGGCCAGGATCGGAGTATTTTCCTGAATCGGATAAACTATTAATCGTCATTGATCAAAATGTCGCCCGACATTATGGCGATGAATTGAGCGCTCACTTTGAAAGCTTTGGGTCTGAGATTCTTTGGTATGAGGTGCCATTTGGTGAGTCCTCGAAATCTATCGACCAGTATAGCCGCATCATCGACTATGCACTCAAAAACCGGGTGCGAAGGAATACGCCATTGGTAGCCGTCGGCGGCGGAGTTACCGGTGATCTGGCCGGATTTGCCGCAGCCAGTATACTCAGGGGGCTTCCGTTGTATCATCTTCCCACCACATTATTGGCCATGGTAGACAGCTCTATCGGTGGAAAAACCGGTATCAATCACACTACCGGCAAAAACCTGATTGGCGCGTTTTATCAACCCGAATTGGTTTGGGCCAATATGCAAATCCTTGAAACGCTACCGCATTCAGAGTGGAATTGCGGGATGGGTGAAGTGCTCAAGTACGGATGCATTTCCAATCATGATCTGCTTGATTCAGCGGAAAAGATTTTTGATAGTCCGGATTTAGGAGACCGTGCAAACCTGAAGCGCGTAATAGAAGAAAGTGCACGAATAAAAATCGATATCGTGAGCCGGGATGAAAAAGAGTCCGGAATCCGCGCCTATTTAAATTTCGGCCACACGTTTGCGCATGCTATCGAAGCTTTCACCGGATACACCCGGTACTCCCACGGTGAGGCCGTGTTTGTGGGACTTGTGGCGGCACTTTGGCTATCCGAACAAAAAGGGGCACCGGTATCTGCCGAACCACTTATACGATTTGCAAGGTATTACAAGTTAAACACTTTGGATTTATGCAGTTCCGTTAAAGAATTGGTATCTTTAATGGGATCCGACAAAAAGAATCTCACAAGTAAGATTCGCTTAGTTACACTTAGTGATTGGCAAAACGCACAAATAGTAGAGCTTGAGGATACCGGTTTGCTGGAATCAGCATTCCAATATGCATTAGAACGTGTGCACAACCCCGCTTAGCAGAGACAGACACCCGACTTGTTGATTAGAATTATTTATAAAATCTGGAACAGCTTCTGGAAAATCTTGCTGTTCTGTTTTCTGGCAGTTATGATACTTGCCGGGATTGCACTGCTGTTGTTGCAAACACAGGTCGGAAAAACTGCGACGGCGGATTTCATTCAAAACTGGTTTAACGATCGGTATGAAGGGGAGTTAACTATTGGTGAACTTGACGGTCGCCTGCCTTTTTGGACCGATGCCAAAGATGTAATGGTGACCTACGAGTCTGCTGAAGGCCAAAAGGATACCGTCGTTCATGCCGAAAGGGTAGAGCTCAGGCCCGAATGGGGCGACATCTTCACCCGAAGATTTTCCTTGCACGATATTCGGGTTCAAAAAGCACAGGTTAACCTGGATTTCTCGGATGACTACGAAATAAAAGCCTTCAGGCCCCTTGACAGAGCTGACCAGGATATTACGCGCCGCTCCCTGTTTCTTCCGAATATCACCATTGAAGAGAGTGACGTTCGAATCGTTAATCTTTATGCCGCCAACGACCGCATAAATGTAAGGGAAGAAATTAATCTGACCGACATCTACGCCACGGTTTTCGCGGAAGCCGGCGACGGAACCTTTTTTGTGGATTTTGACGAATTCAGCAGTTCGCTTTCAGGACTTCCAACCGAAAACCTGGAACTTTCCGGACAGTTTTATGCGGATGAATCAACAATTGAGCTAAACGGCTTTAGTCTGGACACCGGTAACTCGTCGACAGCTTTTAATGCCCGTCTTTCGAATTTTACATCATTCGAAGAAATACATCCGGAGAACACCGACTTAAGTTACAAGTTTAATCTTCGCCGCGGCGACATTGCTCTCAACGAATGGACCGGGGTATTTCCTCAACTTGAATCGTACCCGTATTTATTTTCGGTTTCCGGATTGGCGGAAGGAGACACGCGACAACTCGATGTCTCTGAGCTTCGGATGAGCGGACACGGATTCGGCATGAGTGGCTCCGGGATGGTCTATCACGTCTTAGATCCGGATCAACGGGCTTATTCCATTGAATTTTCAGATTTGTTTGCCGGCCCGAGCGAAATGGCGCTGCTTGGTTGGGATGAGTACACTTCCGGTTTTGAAGAATGGGAAGATCTCCGGGCAAGCGGGGTAGTAACTCAAAATCCGGATAGTGTAGACCTGGATGTTGATATCAGCTACCCCGATGGTTCACTGAAACTGAGCGCCATTACCGGATTAAAAGATTCTACCGTCACAGGCAACTTTAAAGTCGACAACTTTGACAGCGAACGCTTCCCTTCGCTTGCAATTGATAAAACGAGATTGAGTGGAGAAGGTGACTTTTCCTTCAAAGGATGGCGTCCGGAGGATGTCGCCGGAGATTTTGAAATCCAGGTTTTTGAAAGCGGTTACGACCACATCAATCTTCAGGAAGGCCTGTTTGCCGGAACCGTAGAAAATCAGCAAATAAAAACCGACTATAACTGGCAGTTTAATAGTGGCCGGATGGAGGGCACCGGCACTTACTATTTCGGTGCAGATACCCGAAAATTTACAAGCAATGGTAGCTCTGAGGATTTAGATCTGTCGCAATTTCGTCCGTACTGGGAGGGATTTCCCTCATCAGGGCTGAATTTTGGATATGAGATAGATATTGAAGGTGCTTCGCTGGAAGAAATATTCGGCTATGCTCAAATAGATATTGACCAATCCCAAATTAACGGCGATACCCTGCGCGCGCATCAAATGTATCTCGATTTGGACGAGCCTGACGATGATGAAAGAAATCTAAGGTTTACCAGTTCATTTCTGGATGTAATGCTTCAGGGGCAGCTCAACCCCGTAGAACTTTATAATCACGCCGGATACTGGGGCGGTTATCTTTATAATCAGTTGGTAAAGGAAGTTGCCCTCGATGATCCCGATACAGGATTTTTCTCTAACTTTTCAGATCGCATCGACGACAGTGAAATGGAGCTGGAAGGCTCATTCGATGTGAAAGACCTGGATTTACTTCGCCATTATTATTCAGATTTACCGCCATTGAGTACCCGTGCTGAAGCCGATTTTACGGTCAACTTAAGCCGGGATAACTTTTTGCTGAGCAGTGGATTTCAGGATGAACAATTCACGTGGGATCAGCTCGGAGGAAACAATATTGATGGCCATATCACCGCTCGTTTTCAGAGTGACGGTACCATCCGTGAATATGGAGAGATTGATTTTAACATCCGCAGTGAACAATTCCGTCTCGGTGAGTACGAAGGAGCCAGCTTTTCCATGGATGCGGTTCTTGCTGATGGTTTACTTGAAAACAAGCTCAGCCTTGACAATATCGGCGAAAATGTTCATATCACCGGACGCAGTGCCACCGAGCTGAAGCCGGGTGAGGTGCTTACCCAAATTCTGGAATTTGAATTCGGTAGTCCCGAATATCTGTGGCAGCTCGAGAATCCTACTGAAATGGTCTACACCGAGGAAGGCCGGTTGAATCTGACCCCGTTGACAATGGTCAATGAAGAGCAGCTTTTTAGTGTGGAAGGTACTTTCAGCAATGATGAAGCCGATAGTGTTTCCTACACAATTCAGGATGTAAAACTTGATCGCATCTCGGATCTCATCGACGGTCGCATTCCGTTTGAGGGAACTGTAAGCGGTGATTTCATCACCCGAACGCTTGCAAGCAGTCCGTTTTTTGAAGGAAATATTCGCGCGGATAACTTTGCCATAGAAGGACGTCCCATCGGTGAGATCACGCTATCGAGCAGCTACAACATTGATGAGACCAGGTTTGATACCGATCTGCGAATTTTTACCGACCCCGATATTTATGGTGATTATCTTGATGACAACAATGGAGTTGGCCAGGATATCCTGCTATCTGGTTATTTTGTTGAGCCCAATTGGGATGATCCGTCCGAGGATTTCTTTCATTTTGACGGTTACCTGAAACAAATCGACCTATGGGTACTTCCTTACATTGTGGATGATTTATTCGAAAAGGTGGAAGGCGAAGGGCAGGGCACAGGTTTTTTTAGCGGCAGCCTTGATGATATTGATTTCCACGCCGACCTGGAGGCACTGTCATCCGAAGTAGAGCCGGTGTTTTTCGAAACCCTCTATGAAATTACCGGTTATGTTGAGGTAGATCGCCACGATGGCGTTACCATGAAAGATATGGATATAAAGGATCAAAGGGACGGAAGCGGTAAACTCTCCGGAAATGTCGCTTTTAATGACTTTGAACCAGATAAAGATCTCGATATAACTCTTGAGTTAGACAGACTCCATTTCCTCAATAACTCGTATGATCCCGATCTGCCGTTTTATGGCTCAGCCTATGGCACAGGTACGGTACGGGCACATGGAACCAATATCTCCCCGATCATATCTACACCGGAAACGGTTCGAATCTCTTCAGACTCCAGGCTATCCGTACCTTTTCTCAGTGGGGGGGATGCCGAAGAGCAACGCCGATTCATTCGATTTGTAAGAGAGTTCGGTGAAGAGGATTTTTCGGTTGATGAACTTACTCAAGCCGGAGTTGTTGGGGAATTAGACCGCTCGTTCACCGAAACATTTACACTCGATCTTGATTTCGAAGCTCCCCAAAGTATCAATGTAGAGTTGGTTTTCGATCGGGTTACCGGGGAAGTCTTAAACTCTACCGGTACCGGACGAATGCGCATTACGCTCGAGGATGAAGAATACGGCATGATGGGCCGATATGACGTTGAGTCGGGTGACTACCGATTTGTCGGTGGTGATATTTTTACGCGACGATTTAATCTGCGCGAAGGGGGTTCTATTATCTGGGACGGCGATCCTGCCAATGCCCGTCTGGATATTGAAGCGGCCTACCGCTCCCGTCCGGATATTAACGCCTTGCTGGAGACTGGAGATCCCGATGCCCGAGCACAGCGCATTCCGGTGGATTTAATTCTTGAAATTACCGGAACCATCCAGGAAGTGGAAAATGATTTTTATTTTGAATTCCCCAACGCCATTGATGCCACGCAGAATGCAGCCGTACTCAGCGTCTTGAACAGCGAAGATCAAAAGCTATTACAGGCAACGGCTCTGCTGCTTACCGGTGGATTTATTCCGGTAGGTCAGGATGGTTTTGCCCAGGCACAACAATTCAGTACAACGGTTCAGGCAAGAGCAGGTGAGGTCGGGCTGAGTCAACTGGTATCTGCACAGATCAATGAGCTGCTAAACACCAACCTTGCCAACCTCGATATTGACCTTAACCTGATTGGTTTCGATCAGGCGGATCTCGGGATAGGTCTGCGGCTTTTCGACGACCGCCTCGAACTTCGCCGGGACGGGCAGGTAACCGGGGAAGAAGAAAATATTCTCGGGGATTTAGGAGCTACCTACCGGCTCAATCAAACCTTTTCAGTGGAAGTCTTTCACCGTAAAGACCCGACGCTGATCGGTGTCATTGGTCCACAGGCACAACAGGAAAGCGTCAACGGGGTCGGACTGGAAGCGCAAGTTCAGTTCAATACGTGGCAGGAGCTTCGGCAACGTATGTCCTCAGCCGTTCGACGGCTCTTTGGCCGCGAAGAATCTCCGCCCGAAGAAGAGGAAGAAGCCGAAGATATCGCGGAAGGGTCATGATGGCTCTATTGAATTATCACCACATAAAATCCATTTCCACATTGTCCGACTACCGGGGGACCGCGAGGCTAAAAAATCTGTCGCATCAAAGCAATGGAGCGGTAGCGGAATTGTTATCCGGGATACAGGGGTTAATGACTGCTGAAGGCTCTTCAGTACGACACTTTATATAAATGCATTAATACTTTAAATGGCCAGAAAAAAACCTAAGACCACTCCAAAGAGTAAAAACAAAAAGAAACTTGATGATCTGATCATTGACACCCTGGAACCTCATGAAAACCAGTATGTTCCTGAAGGGTTGCTGGCCACGGCATTAAAACTTGAGTCCGGCAATGAGCAGAAAAAACTCAACAAAGCCATCAACCGGTTAACCAAGCGTAAGATACTGAAGCGCAATAAGCAAGGTGCCATTAAGCTCAAAACAGGTGCGCTGGATAAAGCTGGTACTTCCGATAATCAAAAAGGAAGTAAGTCGGATGAGTTCGAAGGAAAGTTTACTTCGAGCCGGCACGGAACGGGATTTGTATCCATACCGGGAATGGACCGTGACGTGCGTATCCCCCGTAAAAAATGTGGTACCGCTCTTGAAGGAGATCTGGTTAAAATACGTATCCATCCGGGCTATTCCGGCAGGATGGACGGTAGTGTCGTAGATGTGATCCGACGGGGAAAAAGTTTTTATGTGGGCACGTTCGTAGAAGAGCAGGAAGGAGTTTTTCTGATTGAGCCGGATGAAAAATCAGCCCGAACTTCATTTTTTATTGCACCGGAAAACATAAACGGAGCGCGGCACCTGGATAAGGTCATCTTCGAGCTGGTGCAGTGGTCTCACCCACGGTCGCTACCTGAAGCGCGCGTGAAGGATATCCTTGGTCAAAAGGGAGGTAACGATGCCTCCATGCTCAGTATATTAGCCGAACACGAACTTCGGGCACCGTTTCCGGAAGCGGTCGAGAATGAGGCAACCGCCATACCCGAAGAAATCCCGCAGGAAGAAATTGAGCGCCGTAATGACATTCGCAATCTCAACATTTTTACCATTGACCCTGCCGATGCCAAAGATTTTGATGATGGTTTGAGCATCAGCATGCTCAATAATGGCAACTATTATCTCGGGGTCCACATTGCCGATGTGACGTATTATATCAGACAGAATTCCGAGCTGGACCAGGAAGCGCGGGTGCGGGGCACAAGTGTTTACCTTGTAGACCGTGTCATCCCCATGTTGCCTGAAAAGCTCAGTAACGGCGTTTGCAGCTTGCGCCCCGATGAAGATAAACTTTCATACTCCTGTTTTATGGAAGTTGATCCAAAGGGTGATGTGGTAGATTACAGCATTGAAGAAACGGTAATCCGGTCCAAGCGCAGGTTCTCCTACGAAGAGGCCCAGGATATCATAGATGGCAAAAGCGATGGTCCATTCAAGGAAGAACTCGACATTCTTTCGACAATGACCGGCATGTTAACCGACCGGCGCTTCCGGGAGGGATCCGTTGATCTGGACAGCCCGGAGCCGGTATTCGTCCTCGATGATAACGGAAAGCCATTAGATGTGAAAATCAAACCGCGACTCAAGGCTCACCGGCTGATTGAAGAGTGCATGTTGCTGGCCAATCGCACCGTTGCAACACATATCAAACATCTGAGGGGCCAATCATCCGAGTCCGGAAAAGATGATTACCCGTTTCTGTACCGGGTGCATGATAAGCCCGACATCGAAAAACTGCAGAATGTGGCAGAAAATGTGCGCCCTATCGGAATAGATTTTAAAGTGCCTAAAGGAAATGTTTCTCCTCAGGCGATCAACAGTTTGTTGGATCAGGTTCGCGAAACCGATCTGAAATATACAGTAAATGAATTGGTGCTCAGATCGATGGCCAAAGCCGTTTACAGTCCGAAAAATATCGGACACTTCGGGCTCGGGTTTAAGCATTATGCTCATTTCACCAGTCCGATCCGCCGCTATCCCGATGTACTCGTGCACCGGTTGCTGAAGCATTATGCGGAAGGGAAAAAAAGCTACACTTTCAGTGACCTGTCACAACATGGCGATGAAACCAGTGAACGCGAGCAAACCGCCGTTCAAGCAGAACGGGATTCCATAAAGCTGAAACAGGTAGAATTTATATCTGAACGGATTGGTGAGACCTTTGACGGTGTTATTAGTGGAGTGACTGACAGAGGATTGTTCATTATGATAAAAGAATACTACTGTGAGGGTATGCTTGCCGTCCGCGACCTTGATGATGACTATTATGTTTATGATCAACAGCGACACTCCCTTGTTGGCCGGAGTCGCGGGCGAGTTTATCAGTTAGGCGGGACCGTCCGAATACGGGCTGTTCGCACCGATTTGGAGCAAAGAACAATTGACTTTGAACTCGCAAAATGACTAATTATAAACTTGCACCGGGAACTTCGAAAATCCTATAATTGATTGAATGATGCTTGCTACATCTGTAAAACTATCCCGTTTGTTATTTTTAATGGTGTTTCTGATCACATTGGCGTTTAGCCAGAAAGCGGAAGCACAGGGCTTTTTTCAGTTCGGCCAGAATAAAGTGAACTATGAAATGTTCAACTGGCGCTATATTGAGACCGATCATTTTGACATCTACTATTACGACTCAAAAAACTATTACATCGCTGAATTTGCAGCGCACACCCTCGAGTCTTCACTCGAACAAGCCCGGATGGACTGGAATCATCAAATAAATGACCGCATCCCGGTGATTTTATATGACTCCAGCACCGACTTTGCCCAGACCAATGTCATCCCCATGATCATTCCTCAGAGTGTGGGCGGGGTTACCGACCTTTACCGAAACCGTATTACCATGCCGTTTGATGGTGATTACGACCGGTTCCGACATATTTTACAGCACGAGTTATCTCATGCGGTATCTAACGATTTCTTCTATGGTGGATCGTTGCAAAACGTAGTGCAGAACAACATTCAGTTTCAACGGCCACTCTGGTTCGAAGAAGGGCTTGCTGAATTTGTATCTCTGGGCTGGGATACCGATACCGATATGTTCATGCGGGATTTAGTGGTGAATGCCAATATCCCGCAGATCCCTCAGTTGGGAGGCTTCCTGGCTTATCGGGGCGGTCAGTCGGTATGGTATTACATTGTGGAAGAGTATGGCCGTGAAAAAATCCCTGAAATTCTGGAGCGGTCCAGAGTAACCCGAAGTGTTCAGGGAGGGATGAGGCAGGCGTTGGGCCTTTCCATGAGCGAATTGACAGAGCGTTGGCAGGATTGGCTCAAAGAGCGTTACTATCCTGAAATTGCCAAGCGCGAACGGGTTCGCGATATCGGAAGAAACGTCACCCGCGAAAATTTCAGAGGAGCCTTTAATACCAGTCCCACGATATCTCCTCAGGGAGATAAAATGGCCATGATTACCAATCGGCGCGGTTATTTTGATGTCGTTTTGGTAGAAACGTCAACCGGAGAGAAAATCCGCACGGTCGTTCGTGGAGAAGATGATGTAGATTTTGAAGAGCTAAACATTCTTAACCCTAACCTTACCTGGTCTCCCGATGGTCAAAGATTAGCACTTTCAACCCGCGCTGATGGTAAAATCGATATTGCCATTGTGGATATTGATGAGGG
>SLJN01000320.1 GCA_007135115.1 Balneolales bacterium | reverse complement strand
GGCGTTTTTAAGTGGTTAAAATATAACCTGTTTACTCATTGGCGGGCGAAAGGCCTACAGAATGGCAGAAAATAACAGCAATCAATCCGGCTCAAAGAATAAAGATCCAAAGAAAAAATCCGGCTTTCCGCTTTGGATTTATGGTGTCATCTTATTGGCGCTGCTTGCTATACCCATTTTCACAACGACCAATGAACAAGAAAACCGTATTGATTACAGTACGTTTTTAGGTTATGTGAATGAGGGGTATGTTGAAAAAGTCTTGATCATCGATGGAGAAAAAATTGAGGGTAGATTTAAAACCGAAGCCGTTGAAAAAGGATTGGTGGATTATGTAGAGCAGGAAGGCCCGACCTGGTCTTTTCGTGATCAACCTGAAGATGCGCGATATGAGTTTAAGACCACCATGCTCAAAGGAGATGAAATACGCTCCTTACTCGACGATTACGATGTGGTCTACGATGCCAAAGTTTCAGAAGACTGGTTCGGAGGCGTATTCTTTTGGCTCATACCGCTGTTTCTAATCATTTTGCTGTGGATATTTATCTTCAAGCGGATGAATCCGGGGTCGCAGATGTTCAATATCGGAAAGAACAAGGCGGCGTTGTATGATCAACAGTCTGAAAATAAGCTTACGTTTAACGATGTTGCCGGCCATGATGAGGCCAAAGAAGAAGTAGAAGAAGTCGTAGAGTTTCTCAAGAATCCCGATAAATTCACAAAATTGGGGGGTGCCATTCCAAAAGGCGTGTTGCTCGTCGGCCCGCCGGGCACCGGAAAGACCTTGATGGCTAAAGCAACAGCCGGAGAGGCGAACGTACCTTTTTTCAGCTTAAGCGGTTCGGATTTTGTTGAAATGTTCGTCGGTGTCGGTGCTGCAAGGGTGCGGGATTTGTTTAAAGAAGCCAAAGAAAAAGCACCTTGTATCATTTTTATTGATGAAATTGATGCAATCGGTCGAAGCCGGGGCAAAAATCAGTCAATGGGTTCTAATGATGAGCGCGAAAATACGCTGAATCAGTTGCTCAGTGAGATGGACGGTTTCAATACCGACAAAGGTGTAATTATCATGGCAGCGAGTAACCGTCCGGATGTGCTGGATTCTGCACTATTGCGCCCGGGCCGTTTTGATCGGCAAATCCTGATAGACAAGCCTGATTTAAAAGGGCGTATGCAGATCTTAAACGTGCATACCAAAAAGCTGAAAGTCTCCGAACATGTCGATCTGGAGGTCCTGGCATCTCAAACTCCGGGATTTGCAGGAGCCGAGATGGCCAACCTGTGTAACGAAGCTGCTCTACTTGCTGCCCGGCGCGGAAAAGAAAAAATTGAGATGGTTGATTTCCAGGATGCCGTTGAGCGGGTTGTGGCCGGACTGGAAAAGAAAAATAAAATCATCAGTCCACATGAAAGAGAGATTATCGCTTATCATGAATCCGGGCACGCCATCGTGGGTTGGTTCCTCGAACATACCGATCCGGTTCTTAAAGTAAGTATCATTCCCCGTGGTTTTGCCGCATTGGGTTATACGCTTCAAACCCCACTCGAAGATCGGTTTTTAATGACTCGTGAAGAGTTAAATGATAAAATTTGCGCTCTGTTGGGCGGCCGGGTAGCTGAGGAGATCATTTTCGGGAAGATTTCAACCGGTGCCCAAAATGATCTTGAACGCATCACCAAAATGGCTTTTGCAATGGTTGCCCAGTATGGGATGAGCGAAGAGTTGGGTAATATCTCCTACCACGATGCGGATAGCACCGACGGAGGTTATGGTTTGACCAAAAAATATTCCAACGATACAACCTGGGTCATCGACAAAGCTGTGAAGCGCATCATTGACGAAAACTATGAGCGCACCAAGCAACTGCTTTCTGAAAAGGAAGAACAGTTAACTCAAATGGCCCAGACTTTACTGGATAAGGAAGTACTTACTAACCAGGACCTGGAGAAAATGCTTGGTAAACCTCCTTATCAGGTACAGCATTTCTCTGATAATGGATCATCACTTTCACAGAAAAATGGTGCCGGTAAAACTGAAGAACTTAATGAGTCTGAAATTGAAAACCCGGGTGATGAAAATACCTCACATTCTTAGGTGATGATTCGGCAGAAAAGGCTTTCTCGTTAAATCTTGTAGATTCATTTTTTTATCGAAGGATGGGCTTAGAGCTTATCGTGCTACATAAAAGCATTTGATTTATCGTTAGTTTTATAAGGGGAACATATTTATAAAATGTTGTGTTGCTACGTGTGCTGATGAAAATCCATAAAGTTTATACACCGAAGAATAGTGATATACGTAACCCGGAAAGAGCATTTTAATGCAGCCCACCGGTTGCATAATCCCGAAAAAAGTGATGCCTGGAATCAGGAGACTTTTGGAAAGTGCAATCATCCAAACTGGCACGGGCACAATTATACCCTTGAAGTTACGGTAGCAGGATATGTTCACCCGGATACCGGTTATGTTATCGATTTAGGTAAGCTTAAGCACATCATCTACGATCGTGTAATATCGAAATGCGATCATCGTAATCTGAATCTTGATGTCGATTTTATTCAGGGGGTTATTCCCTCTACAGAAAATCTGGCAAGATTATTTTATGAACAGATGGCTGAAGATATTGCCTCGGGTTGTCCTGCAGGTGGAAAACTTTATTCAGTGAAACTTTACGAAACTGAAAATAACATCGCATATTTTATACCGGAAGTTATACCCCGGATTGAAAAAGTAACTGATTAAGAATCACATACATGATTACAAGTAACGTAAAAAAGTTTTACGATCCGACATTTACGGTTACCGAAGATTACAAGAAAAGTCTTCCCGACTTGCAAAACGGACCTTCATCTTCGATTGAAGGTGCCAATGTACCCATTCAACAGGTGGGGATATCCGATTTCCGTTTACCATTACAATATCCGACCCGATCAGGAGAAACCCTTACGCTTGAAACATCGGTAGATGGCTACGTAAGCTTAGATGCCGATAAAAAAGGCATCAACATGAGCCGGTTGATGCGCTCGTTCTACAATTTTAAAGATGAGCTGATTCATCAGGATGTCCTTGAGTACATATTGAAACTCTACAAGAAAGAGCTGGACAGTAAGGAGAGTTATGTTAAACTCAGTTTTAACTTTCCACTGCTCAAAGACAGTTTGAGGTCCGACTTACAAGGCTATCAATACTATCATGTAGAATTGGAAGGCCACATGGATGAAACCGGCCAAATGCGCAGGTTTATGCATTTTGAATTCATCTACAGTAGTGCCTGCCCCTGCTCCTTTGAACTGGCAGAACATGCAAGAGAGCAAAGAGAAGTTGTCGCAATTCCTCACAGTCAGCGAAGTGTTGCGCATGTGACGGCTGAACTGAATGAGCCCATCTATATTGAAGATATGGTTGACCACCTTCGAAATGCCCTGCAAACCGAAACGCAGGTTATGGTAAAGAGGGAAGATGAGCAAGCTTTTGCCGAGCTAAACGGCGCTTATCAAAAATTCGTAGAAGACGCAGCCAGGCTTGTGTACGAAGAGTTGAATAAAGATGATCGTATAAAAGATTTCCTTATTCGATGTAATCACATGGAAAGTCTGCACAGCCACGACGCGATCAGCCGAATTTGCAAAGGCGTGCCCGGTGGATTGCGATAACAGGTGAGAAACTCTTCTCAGTCACACACCGAATAAAACGATCCCAAGTTTGTTGGCTGTCCCGATGCGAGCACTGCTTTTTAAGAGTAAGTGGGCACTTACTCTTCAGTAGTTGGCACTCACTTACTTATTTTTTCAGGCTTATCAGAACCTTTCAGGTACGTTTTTGCGGGAAAATATCGTGCCTTCCATGACGGTTACGGCCTGACCACCAATCTGCAGTTCGGTAACTTCTCCGTTAGCTACGCTCATATTGACAAAAACGACACCGGGTCGATTCAGAAAACGACCTTGCGCAGCCTTAAAGTTAAAGTAGGATTTGTTGGGGTCAAGAAACCCGTTGTGATATAAGAATGCCGCCATCGGACCATTAGCAGAACCTGTAACGGGGTCTTCATCGACGCCGAGGGATGGGGCAAAGAAACGCATGTGCCAATCGTGATCACGGTCACCGGAGTCGGTAGTTACAACAGCAAATCCGTTCAGATCATGACGTTCATTCAGTTTTCTGAGGAGAGAGAAGTTGGGTTCAAGGGTTTTGAGGCTATCGTAATTTTTGAGAGGTACGTAGCAGTAGCCTTGTGCGGTAATTTGAGGTTTCACCTTCTGACTCAGCTCAATTTCTGATAACCCGAGAGCCCCGCAAAGAAATGAAATATCATCCGGAAATGGAAAGAACTGAGGGATGGGTAAACTAAATTTGATGTAAGGAATAAGGTCTTTCCATTCCACATCCACCGTTAAATGACCTGATTTGGTTTCAATAAGAAACGCTTGTGGTTCATCTACCTGCAATCCGAATAGGCCCTCTTCGGCCATTGCATGAAATGTAGCGATGGTGGCATGTCCGCAGAGATCCACTTCCTGTTGAGGAGTAAACCACCTCAAACGCAAGTCACATTTGTCCGATTCCGATTTGGTGACAAAAGTAGTTTCAGACAAATTCATCTCATTGGCGATTTTTTGCATGTCTGAACTACTGAGGTTGTCTGAATCCAGAACAACACCGGCTGGATTTCCGGTGAAAGGTTTGCGTGTGAATGCATCAACCTGTTTAATGCGAACCGATTGCATAGTTAATGTATGATTAAATTTTGAGGTGGTTAGTAAATTCTAACTTAACCAAATTCAGTTGAGAAATAAACAAAAAAGCCGGACAGAATCCGGCTTTTTGTAAGGCATAGGAGGAAGATCAGTTATCAATACTGATCATTTCGATATCAAAAACCAAAGTGGCGTTCGGCGGAATGGATTCTCCGGCTCCACTCGCTCCGTAACCCAATTCAGGGGGGATGACGAGGGTTCGTTTTTCGCCTTCTCGCATCATGAGAACACCTTCGTCCCAGCCTTCAATCACCTGACCGGTGCCAACCTGGAAATCAAACGGATCCTCGCGCATCACTGAACTGTCGAAATACGTGCCATCTTCTTTCAAAAAGCCGCTGTAATGAACGGTAACCATGTCCCCTTCTGAGGGTGGGTCGCCGCTGCCTTCTTCGTGGATAAAATACTGAAGGCCGCTTTCGGTTGATTCGAGTTCATCTTCAGGGAAGTCCCACTGCTCAGGAGGTGAGGCGATACCGACGAGCTCAACTTCCATTGTCAGGTCTTCATTCGGGGGGATAAATTCTCCCATTCCTTGTTCACCGGCCGCGAGTTCAGCAGGGATGTTAAGTGTCCGCTTACCTCCTTCGCGCATACCCAGCATACCTTCGTCCCATCCGCGAAGCGGCAGCTGTCCTGCACCTACTACCACATCAATCGGGTTTTCGTATTCGTAGGTGGATTCAAAAACTTCACCATCCGACAGGTAACCTGTGAAGTGGATGGTTAAAATATCATCGCGTTTTGCAGGATCCCCGGTACCGATTTCAGTGTCTTCAATCTGAAGCCCGGCATCGAGAATTTCCTGACTTACTCCGGAATCACTATTACCAGAGCATGCCCATAAAAAAAGTAAGCCAACAAACGGTAAAAGATTTCGCATCATATTAGGAAGAATGTTTGGGTGAATTAAACAACGTATTTAACGCTGCCTTTTACGTTCAAGTGCCTCAATCACACTGCAATATCGTTTTAATTCGTAGGAATCAAAAATACGATAGGTCGGTTTTGAAATAGATCTGAAAAATGAGCTCAATGCAAGTTGTGCCGGAACCTGATCCGTAAATTGTTCCGGACTGATGCGGATATGGCCATCAGATAAATGATCAATTCGGGAGATTCTATTTTCGGCAATATTGTGGCGCAGCAGGATACGGTTATCAGAAGCAATACGCTCGTGCTCAATAGATTTAGATGTGGTATCCACCCTGATCGTCGCAAGGGATCCGTTGGCAAAATGAAGGTCGAGTAAGCTAATTGCCGAGTGGCTGTCCCGACCAGGCAAATGTGCCGCTGAGACATCGTACAACGAATGGTTGACCCAAAAACAGCAAAACGCTATTTCATCCCGGTAGAGTTGGTTGATGTTTAGTCCGCTACTGATGAAATCGTTATGAGGGAGTTTTCGGTCGATGATAAAACGATCAGGATGGGGAAGGAGCTGCATCATTTTTTGAAGAGCCGGAGTATGGACCGGCCAGCATACGAACTGGATGGTTGCCTTGCTTTCTTCAGCAATACGAATAAGGCGGTTTGCAATGGTTACCGATTGCGGTAAAGGCAGAAGCCAGAAAACATGAACAGATTGTTTAAGTAAATCGATTACTTCTTGTACGGGATCGGCGGATGTCGCTCCGTAAAGGCAGGCGTCGACTTCAGAAAGGGCGTCGGATTGACTGACCATAACCACTTCCCGGATGCTATGAAATTTCCGAAGATGCTGCTCCCAAAAGGATTGGAGTTCAGACGGGGCTACAATTCCGACACGCATTACCGGCCATTCTGCATTTTGTTCTCATTGATGGTCATAATAATTCCGCAGAACAGGTAAAGGAATGCCGGCGTGCCTACCCCGGGGATGAAACCGATGAGAAATAACATCCGGACGGTGCGGGTTTTCCAATCAAGAAAATCAGCAAGGCCGCTGCAAACACCCCAAATCAAGGCATTCTCCTTGTTTCTGATAAATTTTATGTTCATAAAACGTTTTCAGCTCGTAGCTATACTGCAGAAGAGCGTTTTGCCTTCCTGATATTTCCGTAATATACAGATGCCCCAATGTAGTAGATTGGGTAAAATAACGAAAGTATAACTATCCAATCAGGGGTTTGAGTCAGCATGATGAGCATGTACAGAACGATCAAAAAATAAAAAGCAGACAGGATTAAGGTAGTTTTTTTCAGTTCCGGTGTTCGCGAAGGGTAGAGCCATTTGAGCGGAATAAATACCAGCACTCCCAGGAAAATTAAAACGGCTGAGTTTATAACCGGTCCGAAATCAAATAGATAAAGATAGAGTATCACAAAATTCCAATATGAGGGGAATCCCAGAAAGTATTGGTCGTCGGTTTTAGCATCCGTTCGGCTGAATCCAAGACTGCTGGCCATGGCCGCGAAAATACATGCGGCGGCGTAGGCATCAAGAAACAGGTATGCCCAGAATAGCGGTAGCAGGGTCCAGGTGATGTAATCGATGAGATTGTCAAGTGTCGCACCATCGATGATGGGTAGATGTTTTTTTACATCGAATGTGCGAGCCAGTGTTCCATCAACAGAATCTACAACCACTGCCGCAGCAAGCCACCATAGTGCGAGTTCAGCGCGGTTTTCCCACATAGCCATCAACGTAAGAAAAGCAAATAATATGCCGGTGGCGGTAAAAACGTGAACGATCCAGGCGGATAGTTTACTAAGCACGATAAATGTTAGAAGGTTTCAAATTCTACGGTCTCATAACTTAAATCAGGGATAACCCACGACACTGGCCAAATGTTGGTCGGCTTTTAAAACAAAAATAATTAACCAGAAAGCTGAAAGCGAATAGGCATTTGCATGGTATAATTGGTCGGAACTCCGTCCTCGTAACCCGGCTCCCAGTCGACATTTTCAATGGCCTTTTTGGCAGCATCGGAAGTTCCACCACCAACACTTTGCACAATTTCCAGATCAGAAAGTTCACCTTCTTCATCTACAACAAACTCAAGGAGAACGACTCCATCAACTCCACGCTCTCTGGCTTGTTCGGGATATGTGAGTTGATCGTAAATCGCATCCATACCACCAACCGGCTCAGGTTCTTGATTCTGATCGCTGCTTTCAAAGTTGATTCCAATGGTGGTAAGACCGTAAACCGGCTCACCATCCTTTTTAGCCGGTTCCCAGTCCGATTCTTTCATTGCTTCGATAAACGCCTGATCAAAAGTATCACCCATACTTTTTTCGACAAACGTCTGTGAAATCTCGCCATACTGGTCTACGGTAACTTCAACCTTAATTTGATCTCCTTCAACATCATCCGGGGTTACATCAAGGTTAGAAATGATGGAATTAAGTCCATCCACAGGAGCGGGGTCATCATCAGATCGATCCATTTCAAACACCCCGGTTTCATCTTCTAACTGATCAGGTGTGAGATCGCAGGAAGTAAAAACGGTGGCAACTATGAACAGAGAGCAAGCAATCAACGGAGCGAAAAAATTATAGTGTGAATCCGGTAATTTTTCCTTATCAGGGTACTGATTCATCATGAGAATGCGATCCCGTATTTGCACCTGAGATCGCGACATGGAACACGCAAGCCGGCTGGTAGTATTGGAGGGCCCACAGGAGTACTCCAGGAGTATTTGAGCGTAGTCGGCTGAACTGCATGTATTTTTTCCAAGTACCTTGGCATCACAATGCATCTCCTGGTACCGGTATAGATGCGAGCGAAGCATCAACGCTCCCGGATGAAAAGAAAGCACCGAGGTGATACATTCGGTAATCATGGAAATAATGAAATCCGAATGTTTGATGTGATGAAGCTCATGAAGTAACACCGGCTTTAACTTCTCTTCTGACTGTGATATCGAATCGGAGGGGATCACAACCACCGGATTTTTCCAGCCGAAAGACACCGGAGAGGTTAGCGAAGCATGATACAACAGTTGTACAGGTTTAGAAATGTGAAGCTGCTGCTGTAGCTTGCATACCAATCGGTTACATTTTCGATTCCTGACCGGAACCGAAGTTAGCTTAAGGGTGGAAATGTTGATTAAACTTATCACAAAACGGATGGCTGAAAAGACAACAATCATCGATGCAATAAGCAGAACGACACCTGCCCAAAAGGCTGCAGTAAAACTACCAGAAGAGGACTCCCCACTGTAGCCGGTTACCGTAATTTCCGGAGATGCAATCCATGACATATTATCCGGTGCAGTCACCGTAGTATAGACGCTGGATGGCATAAAGGTTAGGATAATCCCAACCGGAAGTGACAGCAAAACGGCAAGCGAGGTGTAATATCGAATCCGGGGGCGTTTAACAGGTAAGAAATGAAAACAGAGCAAAACCGCTACTAGAGTAATAGTCCACCATAGAAGCGGAGTTGCTAATGTATGCAACCCATAGTAGCCGATGTGTTCGATGAATTTCATATAGCCCCCGGTGAGCTACTGTTACATCTTCTTGATGATGTCTTCGATTTCTTTTCGGTCCTTGTCGCTAATTTCTTCGGATTCTACAAGATTTTGAACCAAAGCTCCGGCATTGCCTTTGAATACTTTGTTCAAAAAAGTAGAGACCAGGTTTTGCTTCACAGCTTCAGCAGATTGTGCGGGTCGATAGTGATAAGTTACACCGCGCTTGTCATAATCGAGGTACCCTTTTTTGTTCAGATTTCGCATGATGGTC
>SLJN01000362.1 GCA_007135115.1 Balneolales bacterium | reverse complement strand
GGAAGCTCTTAATCCCGCCCATTCGTGCGGCACTATTGGGAAAATGACTGATTTATTACCTCGGCTATGTTGTTGAATTATCATCACATAAAATCCGTGTGCATCCGTGTAAATCCGCGGCTCATAAAATCTGTCAATGGAAGTTTAGATCCTGAGTACCGCCATAGCGGTATTATGCGGCTTCAAAATATAAATGGCCAACGTTGCTTATGATCGGAATTGCATACGCGTTAGTTTTGCAAATAACATCCATCCCCAAACATCTAAAGCTGCTATAAATCACTCCATTTATGCACTAATTAGTGCCTCTAAGAAAAACTCCCAATCCCTTTTATAATCCGAATTTTGAATTCTAAAAGGGCACTCGGAGGTTTCTTAAAGTCATGAATATGTGTACTACAAAATGTTTGCTCAGAAGGTGAAATAGCGGACGTCATCTCGCTTCATATATTCGGCAACTTCTGGAGGATCTGCTGTTCCTACTCCATCTATCAGGTCGGTTTCATCTACATCTCGATTCGGTAAATAAATTCCGCATACTTCAACTTTGACATTGCGGTCGATTAAACCCGACAGCAGCTCCTTCGGGGATCGGTCTGCAGGCATAAAAGAGGGAGATTCATGATCCTTAAGTGCCAGATCACCGGCATCGCTACAGAGCAAAATTCGCACAGGTACATCCTGATTGGCAGATTGCGTAGCTAATACCATAGCCATCATCTGGGTTTCTGCATCATCGGAAGTCAATACAACGAAGAGCTCATTTTCCATCGATTTTGAATGAGCCAATGATGCTGTGGCTAACAGACCAAGTAATAATATTGCAATAGTATTCATAACAGTGTTATTGAAGATGGTTTTGAGTTGCATTGCTTTCACTTTACTGACAATGCGTTTATCGCGGGGTAAATAATCAATCGAACCCATTATATGTCATATAACTAATAAGAACTTAGGTTACGGGAGTTTGTTCCAATTAATCGTATTCAGTTTATTCATCCGGACCATAATCCAAAGTGCCGAAAACATCACCAAAACTCCGGTCAGAATGATGGCAATGTTGATATCAAAAAGATCGGCAATTACCCCTGAAAAGATGGCTCCGACGGCGTAGCCGCCATCCCGCCACAGCCGGAAGACTCCCACGCTCTCAGCCCGGTCCTGCGGGTGCGATAGGTCGGCCACGGCAGCCAGAAAGGTTGGGTACACCATCGCCGTGCCCGTACCCAACAAAGCTGCAAGCAGCACAAATGCGAAATAATGGCTGAGGAACGGAAACATCAGTAAGCTCAGGGCCTGAACCAGCATCCCGGTCCAAAGCATGGTTTTTCGACCGGTGTAATCCGAAAGTTTTCCGGTGAATATCTGAAGGATACCCCAAAAAGCCGGATACACCGCCACCACAATTCCGACTTGCGTCATAGTTAACCCGGAAGCGGCAAGAAATATCGGAAAAGCTCCCCAGGCCATGCCGTCTTTAAAGTTGGTCATCATACCGGCCTGGGAAACGGACTGCAGGTTTCGGTCACCGATACTTACCTCATAAAATAGGTTTTTATCGACCCGCTCTTCATCGGAATTGGCGGCTTCATACTGTACAAAAGAGGCCGTATCCCGAACCAGCGCAATGGTCATGAAAAGTCCGAGAAAGGCCAGTACGATTCCAATATAAAAAGGGTAGGGCCGCAGTCCGATTTCAGAAGCCACCCAGCCGGTCAGAAATGCGACAACCGCCACGGCCACATAACCGGCAAACTCATTCAATCCCATGGCCAGACCGCGATCTTTTTCGCCGGCGAGGTCAATTTTCATGATCACATTAACCGACCAGGCCAGCCCTTGGTTGATTCCCAGAAAGACGTTAGCAACCACAATCCAGTTCCAGTCGGGCGCGAACATCAAGATGAAGGGTACCGGGATTCCGAAGAGCCAGCCTACGATCAGCATTTTCTTTCTGCCGAACTGTTGGGCAAACCTTCCCGCAAAATAGTTGGAGAGCGCCTTGGTAATTCCGAATACCACGATGAACGAGAAAATGGCAGACCGAGCCGCTATACCGAAATCGGTTTCGGCTATCTCCGGCAGAATGGTCCTTTCCAGACCAACCATCCCCCCGACGAATGCATTGATTAAGACCAGAAGGGAAAACTGCTTCCAGTTTGCTTTTAATCCAGGTATGCTCTCTCTTTTAGTCATTTATGATTACGTATTGTCAGGTTCAGATTTACCCGTTTCGGTTTCCATCTCCCATTCGGGATAGCCGATATCCAGCTTTACGGCCTGGTATCCACTCTCCCTCAGCAAAGCCACCGCTTTGTCGGCCATGGTGCACAAGGGGCCGCGGCAATAAGCGACAATCTCTTTGTCTTTCGGCAGATCCTTCAGCCGGTCTTCAAGCTCGGTTTCCGGAATTGAGATGGCCGATGTGATATGACCGGATTCAAACTCCTCCTCGGGTCGAACATCAATAAGGAGCGCATCACCTTCGTGCAGTCGCCGGCGAAGCTCTTCTGCCGTAATCGGCTCCAGATTATGATGCGACCGGCGGTAATCCCGGATCAGGCGTTCGATCTCCGCATTTTGGGAAAAACCCAACTCTCTTAAAGCCTTCCATGCTTTGAACACTTGCTGACCGGACAGCGAGTAGTAGCGGTATTTTCCGCGTTTCTCAATGGTGACAAGCCGGGCATTCTTCAATTGCTGCAAATGGTGAGAAGTGGTGGCTATCGACAGCCCTGTTTCGCCGGCGACATACTCCACCGAGCAAGGCCCTTGCGCCAAAAGCTCTATTATCTCCAGCCGGTGCGGGCTGGCAAGGGATTTGGACACCGATGCCAGTTCACCGTATATACGGTTTTTAAACTCGCGGGCATTCATTTAGAAACAATTTTGATGATCGTTGATCGAAATGTAATATATAGATAATAATATTCAAAAAATCATTTGAATGAACGGAGCGATTTAGTCGGTCTGGTTTCCCATTGCATTTAGTGTCAGTAAGAAAACTCAAAGGGCTGATATGATTGCTGAAAGGTGATGTTAGGCATTTGTTCGGGTCTCATTCGGGTAACACACCTATCACCAATAGGTTAAGGACGGATCAACACCAGATTTATATGGTGTTGATCTGGCGTTGATCTGGCGTTGATCTGGCGTTGATCTGGTGTTGTTATGGCGTTGTTATGGCTTTGATAAGGCTGAGTCCTGACCAACCCCTATTTATGCTCAAAAATTAATCTCAATAATTACCACATTCTGGTTTTGAATAGCCGGCTTGAGTAAATCATTTTATGGGACAAGCGGAACAAATTGTTTGGCGTTATATTAAAGAGGTCACGTAGAGTTTATCCAGAAATTAACTGTCCAGCCGACCATTGGTGGAGAGTTAATTCTTTTTTTATAAATCATTAATCAAAAGAACTATGGGACGAGAAGTAAGACTATTTAAAAGCGAAGAACCCAGGAAGCGAAATGAAGTCGTTGCCTTTCTGAGAGAACTTGCCGGAAAAATCGAGGAAGGCAGAGTGGTTTTGAAGCAGGGTGGTGAAGAGCTTTCCCTTGAAATACCACAAAACCTGATTTTAGATGTTCAGGCGGAAGATGAAGACAAGAAAAAGAAAGGGACCCAACGCAGCCTTGAAGTGGAAATAAAATGGTTTGATGGTGACCAGCAAGGTGGTGACGGCTCTCTGGAACTTGGGTGAAATTTCGGGAAGGTAACGTAATAGAAGAGGGTTTGCACTTTCTGCTGTGAACCCTCTTAAAGACTCTATCCAATGTCTGTAAGAAAACTTAGGATGTCTTTTGGAAACAACAGGCAGTTAAGGTAAATCAGTAGGTTAAGAAATATTCGGTATTTGACTGCCAATGAACGTAGGGTCGCAATGCATTGCCTCCCTACGAGTCTATTCAATCTGAATTGCCGAATATACTGCACCAACCGGATGAGATATCGGTGTTTTTTACAGACACTATCTAATTATCGGTAGTGCGGGCAGAAAGCGGATGAACATTATCCGGTAGAGATTGAGTCACTTCTTCTTCATGGGATGTAGAGCTACTTACCAGTTTTTTGGGCAAAAGGTTTTGTCGACTATCCAGAAATTTGGAAGCTATGACCGATCCGCCGGTTGCCATAATAGATGATGTCACTCCGATGCTCCAGCCAATAGGGCCAACCGGGCGGCAACCGAAGAATTGGGAAACACCGGGAGTTTGCACAATGGTAAATAAACCAATTATCGACCCCCCTACGGAAGCCAGTACCAGCGGATTGCGAACGCCACCCTCAGCCAGGGTCTGACCAAGCTGTGAACCCACCAACCCTATGAGTCCGACTGTACCGGCACTTTCTTGCGTACCGGTCAGACGCCCCAGTGTCCAGGCTGATGTTGCCCCTGCCGTAGTAAAAATTGCCCTTTGCGTAATTTTATCCGATAAAGCGGTGCCCAGTGATGCCTCCGGTCCTTCAATCTGAAGCATTTCCGGAGTTTTTGCAGTTGGTGGTCGTACGGCAATCGCCAGTGCAGGAAGCAAGTCGGTAAACAGGTTGACCAGTAAAAACTGACGCGCATTCATAGGTGGTTTGCTGCTAACCAAACTGGTCAGCGCAGGAAAACTGATTTCACCCAGATTCCCTCCAACCACGACGCCGATGGCTTCACGGACGGATCCCCATAATGCTCTTCCTTCAATCAGAGACTCGACGATGGTTTCCAGGCGATCATCCGTCACGATCATATCGGATGCCTCACGAGCCGCTGTTGTACCGCGTACGCCCATGGCAACCCCTACATCGGCAAGACGGATAGCAGGTGCGTCATTTGCACCGTCCCCGGTCATGGCAACGGTTCGGCCAAGTCTTTGTAGAGATTTAACTACCCGAACTTTCTGGCGTGGTGTGACCCTTGCATAAACGGCAACATCCTGAACAATGGCATCAAGCTCTTCATCTGACATCCGGGAAAGTTCCAACCCTGTCAAAATCCGATTTTCGGAATCTTCAGAGCCGTTAGCCGGTCCCATCGGTTTGAACATGTTGAGCTGCTGCGCAATGTTTTCAGCGGTACCGGGATGGTCACCTGTAATCATAACTACTTTGACACCAGCCTTTCGTACATTCTCAACTGCTTCTATGGCGGTGTCTCTCACGGGATCACTAAAACCCAGTACACCTAAAAACTCAAGCTGATGAGGGTCCTCGTCCTCCCATGCTTCGTTCTTTTTCAATTTCTTGCGGGCTACTCCAAGTACGCGATTGCCCTGCTCCATGAGAGTTTCCATGGTTGAAAGAGCCTCATCCCTGGCTTTCTGAGTAAGCTTACGACTTCCCTCTAAAGTAGCAATTGTAGTACACTTTTCGAGTACTTTCTCCGGGGCACCCTTCACTGACATCATGCGTCCGTTGTTCGTATCGGCAACGACGGCATGCATGCCCCGGGTTGCTTCAAAAGGTACTTCGCCAACAACATCCCAGGAATCCAGTTCGTGCTGCTTATCAATACCAAGCTCAGTGGCAACTTCGGTGATGGACTGATCAGTGAGGTTAAACTCAACATGTTCATTACCATTTATCGCATCATGGTCCTCAGTTTCTCCGTTAATGGCTGTGGCTCTGTAAGCGTGCGCTAAAACTTCGGCGTCACGGCTGGTCATCTCGTCTAAGGTCCTGTGGGATTGGGCATCCCCGATTCGCTTCAGTTTAACACTTCCCTCGGTAAGTGTACCGGTTTTGTCGAAGCAAAGGACATCTACACGACCAAGGGCTTCGATTTTTTTAGGGTTGCGCACCACCGCATTTTTTGCGGCCAGTCGCTTCATGGAAGACAGTTGAGCCGCGGTGGCTATAAAGGGCAGCCCTTCAGGTACCGAAGCAATAGCTATACTCACACCAGTGCTAAGTAAATCGTGTCCGGTCCATCTGTTTAATAATCCTCCGGCCAAACTGGTAATGCCACCAATTGCTGCTACCGGCATAACCTGGGCGGTAAGTTCACGTAATCTCAATTCAACTCCACTGCCGGTTACCTCACTTCCTGAGCCCGCTTCTACCATGGTGCGTGAAATATGAGTTTGCAGACCGGTGGCTACAACAACCGCAGTTGCCTCACCAGCTACAATAGTGGAATCTTCGTACAGCATGTTCCTGCGCTCGGTGATGCTGTCATTCCAGGAAGGTTCGGGATCTTTTTGAACAGGCAATGCCTCACCGGAAATATTGGATTCGTCCACTTCCAGATTTGTCGCTTCGATAATGCGGCAATCAGCCGGAACGGTCTGGTTGGTGGAAAGTTGAACGATATCCCCCGGAACAATTTGATCTACAGGAAGTTCGACTACATTTCCGTCTCGAATAACCAAGGCCGAACCGGAAGTTTTTGCCCATATCTCTTTGAGGGACCGTTCCGTATAGAGTTGTTGAAATCCGCCGATTAAAGTATTAATTCCGATAAAACTTGCCACCATAGCGGCATCTACGCGAGAGCCGGTCAGAAGTGAAAGTGCCGAACCTACAGCCAGAACGGGATTCAATGGATTGGCAAGTTCGGCAATGAAGGGTTCCAGATAATGAGGGGCCGGATCTTCAGCGTTGGTAGTTCGCAGTTGAAAGCGTGCCTGATCAGTGGTCAATCCATCCGGTTTGCTTTCGAGCTTTTCAAGTACTTGTTCAATATCAAGTTCGTGCCATGGTGTGGTGTCGAAGGCCACAGCTTTCGGACTGCGGTCGAGCTCGATGCCGGTGTACGTGCCATAGGCCAGCGCCGATAAGGCGGCAGAATTGACCATCGTCGAAGAGTAGGAGGGGGTTTTATTTTGATTAGCCATCAGGGCTGAAAGTATACCCATTCCAGTACCGGTAGCGGCTATTTGCACACTTCGACGGCTCACATCTTTAGCCACCTTACACGCTTTAATAATAAAAACGGCCTCTTCCAGATCCGGACCGCACAGCAAATCTCCACCCCAGGAAGGTCTGCCGGATGGTTTGGCAATGTTGATCGCTACGTCGGCTGCCACAAGTCCGTTGGTTCCGCTACGTGCCATAACGGTGACAACAGCTCCTTCAGCCTGCATTTGGCGCACTGCAGCCCCCATTTCTCTGCCGGCAGGAATCTGACCATCATGGTCTAATCGCTTGTGCAGGTTTCCATTCGTTCCGGCAAGAATAAATTTCATCCCACCTTCCCGAATCGCGCTGATTAAAGCATCGGTTAAAGGATCAATTTCTTCGGCAATTCCTACGACAGCAACAGTGTTTTCTTTTTCCAGTAGCAGATAAGGTTGCAGGCCATCTTCTTCAATCTGTCGAACAGACGGTTTTAAATATTCGGGTGTTTGATCACTTTCCGCATCGCAAGCTACAAGTTTATAGGCTTCATCTCCGTCAGATGTAAAACTTTCAGGATAGTGGTCTTTACGGGATTGAAAAGAAAGGGCCTGCCGGGCAGCGTCATTTGCTTCATCAAAACTTCTTCCGTTTACCGGGATTACTTCATCGACAATCAAACGATCTTTAAGGAGCGTATTACTGTCTAATACAACGGTATTGACCCGGTCGAGCCTTCTGAGTGCAGAGGCATCGAGGGGAATCACACCTTTGGCGGAAAGTACTCTTCCCATCTGCGCAGCAAAACCTTCGCGTCCGAAATGGGCAGCTTTTGCCACGCCTGAAAACAGGATATCGGCAGAAGTGGATAAACTCCAGGTGTATAACAGTGAGCTACCGGCCAGAATAGTTGTGTAATAAGAGGAGTTCTGAATCCATGTCTCAACCGGCCCGTCGGGAATGGGACAGGGGCGCGGGCCCACAACCGGAGGCTCGATTACCTCCTTGCCATCTTTACTATACAATTCAGGTTCTCGTCGTTTCCAGACATCGTTGCGTGCTTGTCCCTCAGTTAAAAGCGAAGTATGATAGGCCGAATCAGCGATTATTCCGGCTGTGCCCTGACCCAGTCCGTTCCCTACTGCACTCAAAAGCGGGAACAGCAGCTGCTTAGCCGGTTTCCCGATCTGTTCTTCAACAAAGGACCGGGTTTTCGGAGTGATGTCGATTAATGTCAGCAGCGAGGCCATCCGGTCCATCAAAAGAACTTTGCCGGTAAGTTGTCCGACAATGGATAATCCCAGCGCGATACTGTTTCCTGCCAGTGCAGCAATTGCCCGATGGATCGGCTCTTCTTCAGACGGATGACTTGCAGGGATCTCGGACTCCCATTCCGGCGCTGAGCTGCGCTCACGAATGCCATGAGCATTTTCAACTGCTTCAACCGTTGAAACCAGCTTTTCAAGTGATGAACCTGACTCGAAAGCCACAATCACCCGCCTGGTCAATGCATTGACTTTGACCCATTTCACCGAGTCGACATTATTCAACTCAGTCTGGAGATCCTTGCGCATTCCTTCGTTATCCGGATCATCTATTCCGCGAGCTTCAATCAATGCATGTCCATTATCACCCTGCCAAACATAGCGATGTACCCCTATTGCATCCTCTACCAGATCCTGACCTTCCTCAACCACATCTTTGGCTATATCGGCTATATCCCCGGCACCATCTACAGTATCCGTGACAACTTCCCCCGAGGTGTTAATGGTAGTTTCAGCTTCATCCACCCAGGTTTTTGCATATCTCAGTGCTTTACCGGTAACAACTATCGGTGCGGCTGCTAAGAACTGCCATGCATTCAATGACATACAATAATTTAATTACTTCAAATAGTCTGTGATAATTAACAATATGATAACGCTCTACAACAAAAGGGTGTTCCGTTTTTTATTTTGATGAAGTTTAGTTCACCCATCATGAAATTTAGAAGCTATTTCATCTTTTATAACTGATAGTCATAGTTAGTTCTTGTGTGCGCTCAAAAACTCTCAGGAAAATCGGGTATCTTCTATATCGCGGTTTTGCGGACCTATTTGGCGCTTAACAAAAAAAGTACTCAGGTCCCTCAATAGCCAGTCGGTAAGCCATTTGCCCGCCATTGGATTAGCTGGTTGCATACATGGTTGCAGGGTCAACTTCAAAATGAGATTCTACCCATTGCGTCAATTTTGCGATGAAACCGACATCATCGGTTTCCGAAAGCGAGTGATCATCCGGTGCATCGGATCGGCAGTCATTCCAGTTTTGATCGTCACCATCCGCTGAACCGGTTTCTACATTGATGCCAGTTCCATTGACAGATTTTTTTTGCCGCGGATTTGCGCGGATCCGCCGATAGTGCGTGTTGCACAACTCTTTCAATAAAGCTTTTCCCAAAAAACGAAAACACTATTTAGGTGCTTTTTCGCGCGGCGAAGCCGCGCTTTTTTACCCCACACTGCCTGTCATCTCGAGATCCTAATCCCACCTTCGGTTGCACTGTTGAGAAGGTGACAGAAAACTACTAAAACCCTAAACGCCGGTCGTGTGCGTCCCCGCACCGGCCCACTATCACCACGCGTCCTCGCGG
>SLJN01000245.1 GCA_007135115.1 Balneolales bacterium | reverse complement strand
TTTGTTCAGAGAAGAAGCCCATATTTCACATGATACTTCACGGTCGGCATTTCGTTCGAAATATCGGCGGGCTTTGCGCCCTTTTTCTTTTCTCAAATCAGGATTTTCCAGGAGTTTTTCCAGGGAAGCAATAACGGATTTAACTTCGCCGGGCTCGCAAACAAAGCCGCACTCACTTGCTTTGATATCAGAGGCATTGTCCGACTCCTCCGGTCCGATAAATATGATGGGGCGTCCGCTGGCCATGTAGCCGTAGCATTTTCCGGGTACGGCCATACCGGCAAATTCGGGACGAAGAGAGAGCCAATGAACATCGGCTTTAGCCAGAGATTCGCTCAGTTCGGGGCGATCTACGTAGGGGAGAAAGGCCACATTTTGAATATCTTCGTGATCCACGAAGTTCATCAGCTCCTGCTTTCGTGGCCCGCCACCGGTAAACGTAAATCCGATATCCGGGTGGTTCTTGAAAGCTTTCATCACCTCACAGATTTCATCAAAACTGTGAACGAGCCCCATATTACCACTGTAATTGACAATAAACCGGTCGTTCAGGTGATCCGGCACCGCATTTTTGGTCGCCCCGTTATTGATTACAGAGATCTCCTCTTTATCACTCCAAATCGGAATTTCTTCGACCCGTTCGGTTTCAACTCCATATTCGTTAGAGAGCCGCTGTGTCATATAGGGTCCGAGGCTGACGACCATCTCTGCTTCACGGTAGCTGTACCGGTTAATTTTATGAAGAAAACGGGTTAGCAACGACTCTTTTTTGATCATCCCCAAGGCTTCTTCAGCATCAGGATGCAGGTCCATCGACCAGATGATGTGCCGGGTTCCGGTTGGCAGGGAGGCCAGCGTACCGACTAAACCAAGCATGGGCGGAGTGGTGAGCGTGCAGATCATATCAAATCGGCGGCCGGTGACGAGCCGGAAGAAACTCAGCATGAAAAACGAGGCATAATCGACCATGCGCCCTACATTGGAAGAACGCCCGTAGGAAGTCGCGTCCATCCGGTGGATATGTACCCCGTTATGCACTTCATACTTTGGGGCCTTCATTTTGCCGCTAAGATAGTGCCCGCGGCTGCAAAATACATGGACATCATAGCCCAGATCTACCAGGTACTCACACAAGTCCGTAAGATTCTGCGCCGTTGCAGCCAGATCTGGATAGTAGTGCTGGTTTAAAAAAGCTATTGAAGTTGTTTGTTCTCCGTTCGTCTCCATGCCCATAGTTACTTTGCCTTTTTCGATGCCTCCACTGCGAGCCGGTCAACCCGGTTGTTGCGATCATCATCGGCATGACCTTTTACCTTATTCCAGGTTACCTGATGCGGTTTCATCGCTTCGAGCATATCCATCCATAAATCCTGATTTTCCACAGGAGATTTATCGGCTTTCTTCCAGTTTTTACGAATCCAGCCGTCGATCCACCCTTTTGTGAATGCGTTCACAATTAGTGCGGAATCACTGTAGATATCAACCTCACAGGGCTTTTTCAAGGTTTTAAGGGCTTCGATGATTGCCTGCATCTCCATCCTGTTATTGGTGGTGTGCGAGGCGCTACCGCTGATTTCCTTTTCCTTGCCATTCCAGTCGAGTAAGGCGGCCCAGCCTCCAGGCCCCGGATTCCCGCTACAGGCGCCGTCGGTATAAATGCGTACTTTAGGTTTGCTCATGCCATTTTGCAGGCTTTCGGAAGTCTTGGTTATATGTACGGGTTGCTGATACAATGGCCTCGGTCCATGAATCTTCAGAGTTTTTGTGAGCTTCAATTATGCCTCGGCTAACTGGAACGAGTGCCTTCAGCCTATGTCTTTCGATCAGTTTGATCACATCTTCACGACTGCCTTTTTGTGCGCCAATGCCCGGCATCAACACGTGGGATTCCGGGAAAATGCCACATAAGTTATCAGCCTCACTGGTTTGTGTGGCACCAACGACCATACCGGGTTGCCCCTGCACATCGCCTGAAAGCCTGTTTAGCCTGCCTGCAATATCTTCACTCAAGGTGTTTCCGTTTTGCAGACGTTGCATAAAAAAATCAGAAGCCCCGCTGTTCGAGGTTAATGTTAAAATATAACAGGCTTTTCGGTAATCCTCCAAAAAAGGCAGTAAAGTATCGCTACCCATTAGTGGGGATAGAGTTATAGCGTCAAAACCGAGCCGGTCAAAAAAAGCTTCTTTGTATTTACGGCCGGTATGAGGCACGTCGCCGCGCTTGGCATCGGCAATGGTGACAATATGTTCCGGAATATTTTCTCGAATTGAGCTTAGTAATTCAAACCCGGCAGGACCAAGAGCCTCAAAGTAGGCTGTATTTAATTTATAGGCCGCTACATAGGGAGAGGTTAGCTGAATAACCTTTTGGCAAAATGCTTCTACTGCAGCTACCTGAGACGACGCATGGGCTGAAATTTCTGGAGGCAGGGTCTGCGGAACAGGGTCAAGCCCGAGGCAAAGTATTGAACCGCTTTGACTAACAGCTCCGGAGAGTTTCTCATTATAATGCATGAGCAGGTTTACTAATTTTGCAGGGACTTTCGTAAATTTACTGTGGTTGATTATGTTGTTATGCGTACTCTTGATGCCATCACAGGAGGCATTGCATTACTGAAATGTCGACGGCTATCCGAAGAGAATTCAGTTTTAGAATGCTTCTGAGAGTCGATAAATGGTTGAACGCCATCCTACGGGGTTGCATTGGGTAACTCATGGATACGGTAACAAAAAATCAACTGAAAATATACAGACGTAGCTTAAAATCTATGTGGTTTCTTAAAGCTACTTTACGGGACTTTGTCAATTGCACGTTTTCTAAGTCTCAATTTATTCAGTAAATAATCCGGGTTTTGCAAAGCCTTCAAGGAAGGTACTGCTGTATATTCAAATTCTGATCAGAAAGTTTTTTTCTTAACACGCAAAATTACCGAATGAACTGGTTCGAAGATTGGTTTGACAGTCCGCTCTATGATGCTCTATATGCTGATCGTGATCAAAAAGAGGCGGAGCAAACCATTGAATTGCTCTCAAATTATTTACCCATTGATCAATACAAATCCTTACTTGATCTTGGATGTGGCAGGGGCCGCCATGCTATTACGCTTGCTCTCAAAGGCTACCGGGTAACCGGTGTGGATCTCTCTCCCAAATCTATAGAACACGCTCGTAAGCAGGCTCAAGCCGAAGGATTGGATGATCGCGTTGATTTTCACATCGGTGATATGAGGGATCGTATGGATCATACCTATGATGCCGTACTCAACCTGTTTACCTCATTCGGTTATTTTGATGATGACGATGAAAACCGTAAAGTCATCACAAACATGGTTTCGATGACCCGCCCGAACGGAAAAGTGGTAATCGATTTTTTAAATGCGGATCGGGTGACATCGAATCTCAAGCCTGAAGAATCCGGCAAGCTTGAGGGTGCCGAATATGAAATCCGCCGTTATATTGACGACGATACGATCGTAAAAGAAATCCGATTTCAGAAAACCGGTGATCGCAGGTGCATCAAATTCGAAGAGCGGGTGAAAGCCTATCGGCCGGATTGGTTTAAAGATGCTTTTTCGAAGAATAACCTCAAATTACTGCAAACTTTTGGTGATTACGACGGCTCTGCTTATGACGCTGATAGCAGTCCGCGTTTAATTCTCATTGCTGAAAGAAAGTGATCGTTAATGCCTGAACTTTACATCAACATTACCAAAAGGTTACGGGCCTTTATTCGTGCGGTTATGCCGGCTTTGGTATTGTTGTGTTTGGCGCATCAGGTGCAGTCCCAGCCGTTTGAAGCGGTTGAAGCAGACTGGTTTGATGCCGATCAGGAATGGTTTCAATTGGTAGTAGATCAGGATGGCGTGTATGAAGTAGATGTTCAGCATTTGGTCAACTCGGGGTTCCCTGCGGATCAGGTGGATGCCTCGTCATTGCAGATGTATCACCGCGGAGAGGAAATACCGATAGAAATTGAAAAAAATGAATCGGGATCCAATCTGCAGTCCGGAGATCTCATTCGTTTCATTGGATACCGGAATACGGGAGAAAATGAGTTTTGGGCGTACGGATACGATGATGACAGCCGAAGCTCAACCTGGTTTTCAAACTATACGGATAACACATTTTTCTGGGTAACCTGGGATGATTCGCAAGACGGCCTGAGGTTCGAAGAGTACGATGAACCTCTGCCTGGCTCTTCTATAGAAGGTTACCGGGATACCTTGCATTTGGAGCAGGAAGAAACCGACTATTTTCTGGGTTATGGACCGGAAGCCGAACTACCCGTCGTGACCGATGCCGAAGGGTATTTTTGGGAAGAAATTAATCTTCGCAATCAAAGCCGGGTAAACCATCAAATCGATGTGGATACTGACGGTATGTTGTTGTCGGATTCTCTTGTTACCGTAGATGCCCATTTTGCTGCCCGAAGTGTCGGCTCCCGCACCGTCCGGCTGGATGTTTATCACGATCGCGGGGGGCAATTCAGTTATCATCCTTTAGATAATACCTCCTGGAGTGGGCAGCAAACCCGATCGGTTTCGGGAAGCTTAAGCCCCGGGCGCCTGGTTGACCTCGACGAATTGGACATCCGGTTCAGCATATTTAATGATGACAGTAATCGCAGCTCAACCAATACCATTTTTCTGGATTGGGTCAGCATAACCTATTACAGGAACTTCTCCTTTTCTGCCGGCAGCAATCAGTATGTATTTCAAACGGAGGTTGACGGGAACTCATCCATCATCATGGAAAATGAGTTTGATGAGGATGAAACGCTACGGGTGTACAATACGGATCGGGGGTTACTGCTTCACGGAAGGGAAGAAGGGGATCAGCGTGGATTTTTTAATCCGGTAGCATCGCCGGAACCGGAAGAGTATGTAGCAGTAAGAGACGATTCCTACCGGGATGTTTTGGCGATCCAGCATTATCAGGAACCGGATGATCTTTTTAGTGAATCCAATTCGGGTGAATTCATAGTGATCACCCGGGATATGTTTATGGATGAGGCTGAAAATTATGCATCATACCGCAGCCAGCATAATGATTACGAAGTACGTGTTGTGGATGCAGTCGATATCTATAACCAATTCGGTTACGGCGCCCCGAAACCTATAGCCATTCGGCGGTTTTTGTTTTATGCGATGGATAACTGGGAAAATCCGCCGGAATATGCTTTTATTTTAGGTGATGCCTCTCAACAATTTAGAAATACGCCGATTCAGGATTATGAAGTCCCGTCATTCGGTCATCCGGCCAGTGACTCATGGTTTTCCATGAACTATCTACGGGGGGATGATTGGCGAATGCGGATCCCTGTAGGGCGACTAACTGTTCGAGAGCCTCAGGAAATCTCGGATTACCTGGATAAGGTTCAGCAATACGAAGCGGAAAGGTCCTCGCTTGATAGATGGGAAAAACGAATCGCCATGCTCAGCGGAGGCGCTGTTCGGGATGGGCAGGATGATGAGCAGGAGCTGCTTTACAATATCAACCGGGACCTGGCTCAATCGGCAGCTCAATCCGATATCGCCGCCGATACCGTATTATTCCGCAAGGAAGGCGAACAACCGCTTGACGGTACTGAGCGTGATGAACTCAACAATGTCATTGACGACGGCACTGTGCTGTTACAGTTTTTTGGTCACTCATCACCCGACTCGTGGGATTTGTTGACCGATAATCCCGAAACCTTTGACAATCACGGGCGATCGTCGGTGGTTTTGTCTTTGGGGTGTTATTCAGGATTATTTACCGAATCTCAGGAGCGCATTATCAGTGAGGAGTTCGTTTATGCGGAAAATGCCGCAGTGGCTTATATCGGCGGTACCGGACAGGGATATATCAGTTCACTGTCCCGCTATTCGGAATTCTTTTACGACGCCATTTTTCAGGAAGAGATCCACAAGCTGGGGGATATAAATCAGCGTACCATCGACCGGATACTTACGCGTAGCTCCATTCTCGACGACCGGGATCTCGCTTTGACGCAAAATACCATTATACTTGGTGACCCCGCTATTGAGCTTGCTTTTCCGGATCAACCCGACTACACCTTTGATGAAAATGCCGTTGAAGTTGAGCCGGATCCGACGAACCTGGCGGATTCCACCATGGAAGTGAATGTCAATATTAGGAATCTGGGGGTTCGGACCGACCAACGAGTGGATGTGCAGCTTCGCCATATTTCACCGGAACAAGATCAAGAGGATTACTATGAACCTCTCGATCCGGTAGCTCGAACCGAACAGGTTTCCTTTGATCTGCCACTAACGGATACCGACGCCGGTGAGCATGAATTCGAATTCCGTATCGATCCGGAATTGTTGTTGGATGAATTTGACAGAAGCAACAACGAACTGGAAACCCGGCATCTGGTATTTTCGACAGGTGTGGATATTATCGATCCGCTTGATGAAGCCATTGTAACGGAAAGAGATCCGGAGCTGGTGGTTAGCAGTCCTACCGCATTTGAAGGTCAGATTTATGAGTTTGAACTCGATACAACTTCAACGTTCTTTACACCGCTTCAACCAGTAGATATGGTTGAGTCAGACTCTCTAACCGTAGGATGGCAACCCGATGTAGAACTCGAGCACGGCAACACTTACTGGTGGCGGGGAAGAGTTGATCGCGAAGAGGCGGATGAAAACTGGCGTGAGGCAAGTTTTCATGTTGATACCACTCTAACCGGCAACTGGTGGCATCAAAACAAAGACGTCTTTTCGGAAAATGAAACAACGCCCTCCATGAATTATGATGAGGTAAATCGTGAGTTTTCATTTGAGCCGGTTGAAATGGAGGTTAATGCCACCACCAATAGCTGGCAACATGCCAATCAAGATGAAAATCACAATTACCCGGCTTCTGTTTTAGTCAATGGTGTTGAATTTGCACGGCTGAATATCAGTTTTCATATGCTGGTCATCGATGGCGGTACCGGTGAAATTATCCACGATCAGCATTATGATTTGCATGAAGGGCAGTTTACCAATCCGGGTTCTCAGAATCGTCAGGCCTTTATCAATGCCATCAACAGTGTCGATGATGGCGATTACGTAGTTCTGCGGGTGCGAAACTTCCGTCTGGTTTCCCCGAATGCAACATTGATGGATCAGGAATTAATGGATGCACTGAGATCAGTCGGAGGTTTCAAAGCCGGCGGTGGTGTTGATGGTGACCAACCCACGCAACTTCAGGTAACGGATGGCTACATGCTCTTCGGCTATAAAGGTGCTGAAGATCCGGATGACGTATCCGAATACATTCAGCGGACCGGGATGGCCGAGGCGGATACGGTTTTCACTTTTAACGAGCCTTTAGGTGAGATGGAAAGCCCGCGAATCGGACCCGCTCAGGAATGGGAGGAGTTTGTGGCAGAAATGGAGCATGACAATCCGAACAGTTCCATATTTATTGATATCCATGGTAAAAGCAGTCTACGCGCAGAACCCGAATATATCCGTACCGAAGGCGGATTTGAAGATTCGGTAAGCGTGGATCTACAGGATATTTCCGCCCGGGAATTTCCATACTTGCACCTGACTGCCCGTTTTGCCGATGAATCCCGCCAGAGCACGCCGCAGCTCTCCAATTGGAAGATTCAATATGAACCGGTTGCCGAGCTTGCCCTCGATCCGAACCAAATCTATGTGGACTCCGATACCGTAGAGGAGGGTTATAGCTATGATATGGGCATTGATATGCGCAATATCGGAACAACCGAAGCAGACTCGACCGTCGTATCTTTCAGAAGTTATTATGAAGGCGAGGTGCGCGAATTAAGCCGTGATACCCTTTTTGCGGTTCAGCCGGGTGAAACACGCGAATTGGAAACCAGTGTGGAGACGCTCGGCCGAATTGGAGAGCATCAGATTCAAGTGGAAATAACCGAAGACTTTCCGGATCTGTACCGCTATAACAACTTGTATAACCACGATTTCGAAGTTATCAGTGATACCACGGCGCCAAGAGTAGAAGTTTTCGTCGACAATCAATTTCTGCCGCCGGTGAGCAGTCCGATTACCGACATAGAGCACCCCGACTTGCCCTTTGTAAGCGCAGAGCCGGTGATTGACGTCTACTGGGAGGATCCCAACCCTTATATCCGTATGGAAGATTCCACCCTGTTTGAGATCGAATTGTTTGGGGGTGATGATGACTCCAATCCCCGCGTATATGATGCCAGCTCACCGGAAGTTACCTTCGAGTCGGCCGGACCGGAAAAGGGATCAAAAAACGAAGCCTATGCTCAGTTCCGCCCGGATTTTTCCGAATCTTCGGATAGTGTGTATACCATGCGTGTATCGGCGCGGGATCAAAGTCAGAACGTCGCCGAGGGGGGTGAGGGCTATTTGATGAGTTTTCGGGTATCCAACGATTCCCATATCGACAATTTTTACCCTTATCCGAATCCGATGTCGAATTTTACGACCTTTGCGTTTAACCTGCAGGGACATACCCCCGAGCAGGTAGATGAGCTACGCATGAGGATTTTCACTCCAAGCGGGCAGCCAGTACGCACCTTCGATTTACTCAACGAAGATTACAAACTTGAAGGCGGGCGCCTCGACATCGGCTGGAACAAATTACGATGGGACGGCCGCGACGAGGACGGGAATCGACTTGCCAATGGGGTTTATCTGTACCAGGTCCATTTCCGTGCTGATGGCGAACGTATTCCCGTCAATAATGATCAAAGCGTAGAGCGGCTGGTGATTATCCGGTAGATGCGTACTTATTTGCGCATCAACATCATAGCGGTGACCACCGCCACAATCCCCCCTGATTGATACCATGATAAGCTTTCACCGAATATCAGGATTCCTAGTATGATCGCCATCAGAATTTCGGAAACACCGGTTATAGAGGCTTTCCCGGCTTCCATGCGTTGGAGTCCGTTGGTATAGAAAAGATAGGCAAGCAGAGTCGGAAACAGTGTTATCGCAGCTGCCCACATGAGAGGTTCCGGTTCGGTGAGTGTAGGGGAAAGTTCATACAGGTTGGAAAACGGAAGCAGCGTAAAACCCGAAAACAAAAAAGTGTATGTCACCACGGTTTCGGATGAATACCGGAACAAGGCATACTTGCCGATAAGGTTGTAAAAAGCAAAAGAAGCTCCCGCCGCAACGCCAAGTAAAGCACCGAAATACGAGAAGTTTTCCAAATTGGACATCCGCAAATCGCTCACCATAATCACACCTACAAACATCAACAGAAGAGAAGTTAATTTGATGCGGGTGATTGGTTCGCCGAACCAAATTCGCCCGAAAACAATCACAAAACCGGGACCTGTATAAATCAACACTACCGCCAATGACATTCCGATTTCGTTGATCGAGCTGAAGTAAAACAGGTTAAATAAAGCGATGCTGAAGGAGCCGGTGCCGACAAATAACAACAGGTCTTTGGCAGATTTCAGACGAAGCACATCCGGACGGGTCAGCTTGAGGTAACCGGCTAAAAAAAGTCCGGCTATACAAAGTCTCAAGGCAGCCATATCGACCGGTTCAAAACCG
>SLJN01000368.1 GCA_007135115.1 Balneolales bacterium | reverse complement strand
TTAAGTAAGGCAAAACCTCGGCTAAAGTTTTGATTTATATTCACATAAAATCCGTGTTTTATCCGCGAAAATCCGCGGCAAAAAACATCTGTCACTGGCACTGGAGGCGAGGCTTAGAAAAAGCCCATTGCCACGGTGTATATCGAGCCGTAACGGAGAGAACTGTTAAAACAAACAATTACCTCTCCACAGGGCTTCTACCAAATGCAATCAAATAAAAAACAGCAGTTGATGGTTATGTAGTTGCCCATTTGGCGACAGATCCCTCCACTCCGGTTCGATAAACATCGAAAATATTAATCACAAGATAGCCTCACCTCCGGTCGGGATGACATCGGCTGTTGGGGGAACAGCGCGGCTTCGCCGCGCGAAATACGAATTAATTATGTTTCGGTTTCCTGGAAAAACAATATTCAGTAAGTGTTGTGCAACACGCACTGAAGCCAACGGAAAATGTTATTTGTGATTGATACCGATTTAAAAATCCCAAGATAGATCATTACTGAAAATTAGTCGGACAATAGTGGTTTAAAATATACAAATGAAGTAATTCAGATTTTTCGGAGTGGGGTCAACATTTGCATTTTGAACCCTTGAACCTTGATCTCCCCCTTTATACTACTTGAATCCGAAGCAAAAAACTAAAAAAAAAAAGCCCCGCACACTAAGTATGCGAGGCTCTTTCCCATCTTGCTATGATACAAAGAACTTAATAGCCCGGATTTTGTTGAAGCGTTCCGTCTGACAGGCTAATCTCTGAATTAGGAATTGGAAGAATTCCTTGCCGCTCAGTCCGGAAGTTTATAGTGATATTACTTGTCTCTTGCGCATTTATATAGTTTTGAGCTTCATCGAGTCCAAGTCTGAGCAAATCCCAATATCTGTGGCCTTCACCGGCGAACTCCAACCTACGCTCCTCGATGATGTTCTCCCTCGTTGCAGGGATTTCCTCAAAGTCATCGCCATAAGCTCTTTCCCGAACCTGGTTAAAATACTCTTGAGCATCCGAGGCCTCGAGTTCGGCGGCCATCAGAAGCACATCAGAAAAGCGAATAACCGGTCTGTTGTATGGCCAATTGAATTCCGTATTCACTGAAGGTGTATCATCAGTTCGCGGGTAGAACTTTTTAAAGGCATACCCCTGCCACTGATACATTTCATCGGGGCTATGGTTGACCCCTTCTTCCTCGGGATCAAGTATGGAGGGAAAGTAACGGGAGTCCACATCCTGATCGAATGCTTCCGCCAGGTCTTCTGTCGCAGGCTGAAAAGACCATCCACCGGAATACTCAGGATGAAATCCAACGCCGCGAATACCGGTCATGGTTGTCGCCCAGTTTCCTATAGAACCGTTTAAATATCCCCAGTCTCCAAAAGAGCCTTCATAATGTTGGATGGAGAATATCGCTTCGTTGTTATTGTTACCGGAAACGCCCCAAAGATCTTCGAAATCATCCAGCAATTCGTGATTGCTGTTGTAAATGACATCTTCCAAATGTTCTACCACTTCGCCTCTGCTAACCGGAAGGTCACCGAGACCAAAGGTAGGTTGGGCGTAATCCTGATGAAACAGATAGACTCTGGCCAGCAGTGATTTAGCCGCCCAGGTAGATACTCTCCCGGCTTCGCTGGAAGGGATGTCTTCCCGAAGCTCCGGAATCGCAGCCAGCAAGTCTTCCACGATGGCGTTATAAACCTCTTCCGGATCATTTTGCGGCATACGAGTATCTTCGGCTACTAATGGTCGCGTGAAGAATGGAACATTTCCATAGAGCCTGACCAGATCAAAGAAAAAGTAGGCTCTCAGAAACTTAGCTTCCGCTCTGTAGATTTCGCGGAGCTGCTCATCATCGAAAGACGCATCATCGATGCGATCAAGGACAAGGTTGGCACGATAAATACCGGTATACCGGTCGGACCAAAGGCCGGCGACTTTACCGTTTGTGGAGGAGATGTTGTGCCGGTTCATTTCGATCAAATCGGGCTGATCTCCGGATCCGGAACCACCCGCGTAAGCGTCATCCGACATGATGTTTGACACCACATCAATGGGATGGAACCCGTCATTTCCGCGTCCGTGTACGAAGGTAGTTACTTCATACACTGCAAACAAAGCTTCTTCAACATCGCGCTCTGTCTGAAAGAAGTTTTCTTCAACACGCTCCACTGGAGGAGTATGATCAAGAAAATCATCCGAACAGCCTGCCAGCATGAGCATGGCGACCGATGCTGCTAATATAATATTCTTTAAATTTCGCATGACTGAGATAAATTATAGTTAAAAATCAATATTCAGACCGACTGTGACTGTCCGCGGTTGCGGATAAATATTCCGATCTATACCTACATCGAGCGGACCACCTGACCCGATTTCAGGATCATGTCCCGAGTAACTGGTAAAGGTCAATAAGTTCTGTGCTGCGAGGTAAACTCTTAGATTGCTTGCTCCAGCAAATGAGGTGACACCGTCAGGAAGAGAGTAGCCGATGTTGAGGTTTTGCAACCGGACGTAGCTTCCGCTTTCGATGAAGAAATCAGACGGGCGCACAAAATTACCGTTGGGGTCATCAATTGTTACGCGCGGATGGGTTTCGGAAGGGTTGTCTTCGGTCCAACGCTCAAGCACATCATCTTTCCAGTTGGGCATGTTGAGATCATGCCGGCGGGTTCCACCGGTAAATATATCATGACCGAATGCCCCGTACCAGAACATGTTCATATCAAAATTTCTCCAGGATACATCGAAATTGAATCCTGCCGTGAAATCCGGATACGGGTTACCGATCTTGACACGGTCGGCATCGGTTAAATTTCCGTCATCATTTTGATCAACAAAGATTAAGTCGCCTGGCTGAGCGTCTGGCTGAATCATTTCACCTTCAGAGTTTACGTGGTTTTCAACTTCTTCTTCGCTCTGAAAAATGCCAGCGGTTTCGTACCCCCAAAAAAATGCGATAGGATAACCAACTTCTGCCATAGCGACATTGTCCATGGCTGTAGAAACGCCTGCTCCGAGCAGTCGTCCTTCGTCATTATCGATAGATGTAACTTCGTTTTGGTTGTACGTTCCGGTGAGGTTGACACTGAATCTCCAATCGTCAAGAACCTGCCGGAAACCTGCCTCTACTTCAAATCCGGTGTTTTGAATATCACCGCCGTTGATTGTCGGGGCACCACTACCGATAAAATTAGGAATCGGAGCATCGAGCAACAGACCTTGTGTCTCTTTGATATAGTAATCAAAGTTGAAGGTCAGCCGGTTGTCAAAAAAGCCACTTTCCAGACCGATGTTCATTTGTTGGGAAGTTTCCCACTTCAAATTCGGGTTGGCAATCTGTCCTGGATAAGCGCCGGTAACCTGCTGCGGATCCATACCAAAAGCGTACCCGGCATGGGTGACAATCGTTGGAGTGTAGGTAAATTGACCGATATTGTCGCTTCCGTTTTGTCCCCATCCACCGCGGATTTTAAGCATGTTCATATTGGTGAAATCAGACATAAACGGCTCTTCAGAAAGCATCCAACCAACGGAAAACGCCGGAAAGTATCCCCAACGATTATCGGGTCCGAATTTAGAAGAACCATCAACTCGGAATACACCTTCGAGCATGTAGCGGTCGGCGTAATCGTAATTCACACGGGTAAAGTAAGAGAGCAGCGACTCAATATCGGTCCCCCCCCAGTTAGCGGCACTTTCTTGGTCGGTACCGGTGCTCAGCCATGCGTTGTCGAAGTTTTGCATGGTTAAATTGTAGGCAGTTCCTCCTAACCATTCATTTTCTGCTCGCGCAGCTTCTACACCAGCTAAGATGCTGTAGTTGTGATCAGCGACTTCCTGCCGGAAAGTAGCAACATGGTTGGTCTGCCAGAACAGGTAGCGATTTTCTTCCTGCATGGCCGAAGTTGTGGAATTTGAGACATTACCACCCAGATCATATTCTGGTTCAAATGATCTGGTGTTGGAAACCGCCAAATCAATATCAAAGGTGGAGCGAAAACTGAAGTTGGAAGATATTTCCATCTCGCCGTAAACCCCACCTACCAGGTTGTCATTTCTTGCACGGCTATTGGTAACGTCAAGACTGGCAACCGGGTTTACCACTTCCTGAGAAGCATACGGTGATTGAGCAAATCTTCCGTCTTCATCACGAACCGGAGTAACCGGATCGATGTTAGCCACCAACGACATAATTCCGCCGAACTCTTCATTCGGATCAATACCTCTGGACATATTGTAGGTGTAGGAAAGGCGGTTACCATATGTAAAGCGACCTCTGTTATGATTGGAATTGAACCGGGTGGTTATACGCTCGTAATTGGACTTCCCTTCGGCAACAATACCATCCTGATACCGGTAGGATAAAGAAGACATATATGTGGACTGCTCAGATCCGCCGGAGACACTCAGGTTATGGTTAGTAACCGGTGCATTTCGGAAAAATACTTCATCTTGCCAATTGGTCCCTTCCCCTATTTCTGACTCGATTTGCTCGGCATCTTCAAAAGGAATGGATCGTCCGTCGTTAGCATAGCTCTCATTCATGATTTCCATGTATTCCGGAGCATTCAGCAAATCCGTTTCCCTCCAGGGATTCTGAAAGCCGGCATAGCCTTCGTAGGAAATTTGAATCGGTCCCTCTACACCACCTTTTGTCGTGATCATGACCACCCCGTTTGCACCACGCGCTCCGTAGATGGCCGTTGCAGAGGCATCTTTCAATACTTCTATAGACTCAATATCGCCGGGATTGATGTGGTCGATATTGCTGACAGGCATCCCATCAACCATATAAAGGGGATCAGCATCTCCGGTTGTACCGATACCACGAATACGTACCGTCGATCCTGAGCCGGGTTGACCGGAATTTTGGATAACGGTGACTCCAGCCGTGCGCCCCTGTAGAGCCTGCTCTGCCCTCAGCGCACCGCTTTGAGCAATCGCATCGGACTCCACTCTTGAAATGGCACCTGTAGAAAGACTTCTTTGCTGGACACCATACCCAACAACCATCACTTCGTCACCAAGAATACTGTCATATTCAAGATATACTTCTATTTCTTCCCGCCCATCAACTTCAACCTCTTTCGTTATATAACCTACATAACGAAATTCAAGTGTTCCGTCTAATTCCGGGACATTAATGGAAAACTCCCCTTCAAGATCAGTTGCGGTACCCGTTTGTGTACCTTGCAAAATAATATTTACACCGGGAAGCGGGTCTCCGGTTTCTTCATCTATGACAGTACCCGTAACCGTTTGGGCATATGACATGGATGAGAAACCTGCCAATACGAATAAAATTAAGATCGAATAAATTACATGCTTAAGCATCGTATAACCTTGCCTTTTACTTGTTCTAAGTTCATCAAAACAAAAGTCTGTCTTTTACGGTAGCGACTTGTTTATTTCATCATCGGACAAATTGGTTCATGTGATGATATGTACAATTCAGGGTAAAACCCCTGACAGGCTTATGCATTTGCAATAATAGTGAAATATTTTTCATTATGAAACCGCTTTTTGCACAAAAATACTTCACACTCAGATTAAACCGGGCTACAGATACGACAAAGCCAGACTAACACCCTAATCCACCTAATCTAGAGCCTGCTCCAGAAAGGAGCTAAAACGCTGAGCTTGCAAAGCATCTGACCACAAATGAGAGCCTGCCAGAAACAACAAACCCCCTACTCGATCAACATCCCCCAAAAAGCACTAACAAAGAAACAGCTCAGCTACTCAAGCTTAATCAGCAGTATTTTTTTGCGCTATAATTTTGCACTATATTAAATATTGTTTGCATATTTCCTTAAAATATTTTAACTACCCTATAGCAAGATACACTTGCTTTTCATTGACAGCAGGTTGACCATTTATCGTATGAAAGCCCTTTTGTGGTAATATCTTGAGAAAACCTGTCATGAAAATCAATGCAAATTTTTTATTGCAACTAAAAATATAGGTGACATTATGAGTAGCGTATTTACAAAAACCGCAATGCTTGTATTCGTGATGATAGTCGGCTTGTCTTTTGCTACAGCCGGTATCGTTGCCGCACAGCCTGAAGATCCCGAAGATCTTGTAGACCTCACACTTCCTCTTGACCTGGATGATGAAGATGTGGATTGGGAAAACGCCTTTTTCCCTTTTGAAGGTGCTTCAGCAGTACGATATGAGAACCCTGACCAATCTGGAATCAACGAAACTGATTACGTGCTCCGGTATGCTAAAGAAGGTGGTGAGCCCTGGGCTGGTTTCTTCTTTCACACTGAGGAAGTTATTGAAATAACCGATGAGAGCGTCGCAACCATGAAAGTATGGTCACATCGTGACGATATGGATGCGATGATGAAATTTGAAATGCAGGATGCCGACGTGGAATCTCCTGAACTCTTCGCTGAAGTTACAGAAGCCGAAGAGTGGATCGAACTCGAGTGGGATTTAGATGAAGTTGACCAAGAGACTCCGTGGGATGTTGTCACCATAATTTTTGATCTCGAAGGTGATGCCGGAGACGGAAGCGATGACTACGTTTGGTATCTGGATGATTTTAATGTTGATGAAAGAACAGCCAACAGTGCACATCAGCCAGAAAACGAAGTCGTAGAAGGTTTCGAATTGGAGCAAAATTACCCGAATCCGTTCAACCCTACTACCCAGATTGATTTCACCATTCCTCATCAATCGGATGTCCAGCTGACTGTCTATAACATGCTCGGTCAACAGGTAGATGTTCTGGTAGATGAGTCTCTGTCTGCGGGCACTCACTCTGTCACATTTGACGCTGCGAATCTTCCGAGTGGCAATTACATCTATAGATTAGAGGCAGGTGACTTTTCCCAAACTCAGCACATGTCGCTGATTAAATAAGTTGTATCTGTTACGTATATTCCACTCCGTAACACAAAAAGGCGTACTCGTTCAAAACGGGTGCGCCTTTTTTATTTGAACCTTGGTTTAAAAATCAGTCTTGATTTATTTTTCACTCGAAAGAGCCTATTTGTCAGCTTCTGCTACCACCTTTTCCTTTACGGATGACTCTCTTGGAATCAACTCTACCGGAATCATACTCAGTTGGTTTTGCGGGCCGGTATTATCATTCAACTTATTCTGTAACTCCCGGATGCTGTACATACCCAGTTTGATGAAATCCGTATTAACTGACGAGATTTTTGGTGTGGTTTGCACGCACATCGGAAGATCATCATACCCTATGACTGCAAGTTGTTCGGGTATTTTATAACCATGTTGGACGGCTGCATCAACAAAGCCGGTTGCCATCAAGTCATTGCTCACAAAAAGACCTTCAGGCTCAACGCCGGACTCCAACATACTTTCGAAGGCCTCAATTCCGGAGTTGTAATTAAAATCGCCCTCATACTCCCAAAGTAAATCGAGTTGCTCGCTATTGATGATGTAATCCCGGAATCCATTGTATCGAAATCGACTTTCCGCTTTGTTTCTCGGCCCTCTTATGATGCCCAGTTTATTTATATTCTGCTCTTCAAAATGAGCTGCCGCCTGATATCCTCCGCTATACCCATCAAAAGTGATTGTGGTTAGCCGGGGATTATCCACCAGCGCATTGGATAAAATGGGATAATCCGCAGGAACCACCTTCAGAATAGATTCGTAATGGGTATTGTCCAACTCCGGTATAAAAAGGATAACACCATCAAAATAGCCTTCATCAACAATCTGGCTTAAAAAAGGAGCAATTTCATTTTTGGGGTTATGCACGTTTAAAAGGGAAATGCGGGGGCCTTCTTTCTTTACTGACTGCAAAAATCCATAAAAGAACGAAGCGTAAAACTGACCTTCATGAAAATCGGTGATTAATGCCACATTACGCAGTGATGTGTTTGTATCGGCAATAGATTGATCAAAGACTTTATAGTTAAGCTTCTTCGCTGCACTAAAGACTTCATTCCTGGTTTTCTTACTGATCCGACTGGAATTATTCAACACCCTTGAAATCGTTGAAATGGAATACCCTGTTTCGTCAGCAATGTCTTTGAGAGTAGTCTTCATGCCATTAATCTTACTAATAATTAATAATTTATCGATTTTAAACGTGAATAAACGTTACCCGCTTCATTTCATCCAAAAGAAATAAACAAAATTAATCGATGTTTTCTAATTCAATTTCCCGGGTCTAATCACGAATTTTCAATGCCTTAAAAGGTAGCTTTCAAACGGGATGCTGTGCAAATAAATTGCACAATACCCGTCACCAATACAAACCCATAATAATAGCTGTTGTAACCAATAGCAGCACAGCAGCGGTATGATAACTTTTCCAGGAAATCTGAGTAAAAGCATTTTTTGCACTACTGTAAAACAAATTCGGAATTTCGTCTTTTGGAGATGAATCCGGATAAACCAGACTTAGCACGATCAAAACGATAAAACTGATTGCAAAAAGCAGGAATGCAACATACAAGTAATGAACTCCTGTAACAATGCCGGTTATATTGAGTATCACAAACGCGACCGTTGCTAAACTTCCCGTTATCAAAGCAGCGAAAGATGCATAAGCCGATGCTTTACGCCATAAAATGCCGGTCAAAAAACAAGCAACCACAGGTGGCGTCAGGTATGAAAGTGCGGCTTGCAGATACTCCCATAAAGTGGGGAACTGATCAATATAGGGAGCCCAAAGCGAGGCGACCAGCACAAAGATTAATGTAAAGACCCGGCCCATCCATACGGTTTCACCCTGATCGCTTTTCGGCCTGAATTTTTTGTAGAAATCCATCGTAGCCAAAGTAGAAGCTGAGTTGAGGGCCGAGTCTATGCTTGACATTAACGCGGCGATAAAACCGACAAGCACCAGCCCCAAAATTCCTGCGGGCAGGAAATCAATCATCAATTTTGGAAGAACCATATTGGGATTATCCAGGTCCGGATAAATGGAAAGCGCCATAATCCCGGGATAAATCATAATAAACAAGACCATCAACTTGAGAAAACCTGCAAGTATGGCCCCTTTCCGGCCGTGATCAATATTCCTGGCGCCCAATACCCTCTGCACGATATGTTGATTGTTGCACCAAAAATAAAAACTGAGCAGAGGCAAGCTTAAGATGAGCGTAGGCCATGGAATCACCGGATCGTCATGAGGTTGAATCAAACTGAACATCTCCGGATCCGCTGCTTCTCTAATGGCACTCCAGGACCCAATTTCATTGAATACGATTACTGTTACGATCAAACTTCCGAGACTTAAAAGTATGCCCTGGATGACATCGGTCATCACCACCGCTTTTAACCCCCCGGCCATCGTATACAGACCGGTTATTAAAGCCAGAATGATGATGGAAGTGGAAAGTTCAACTTCCGGGTAGATCAATTGGATTAAAACCCCGCCTGCATATAAGGCGCCGGCAGTATCAATACCGATATTTATGGCAATATTGAGCCCTGAGAAATAATACCGGGAGCGATGATCATACCGCCTCTCCAACAGTTCCGGCATGGTGTAAACTTTGGTATCGAGATACAATGGTACAAAATAGATCGCAAATATGACCAGGATCAGAATTCCAATGATCTCGTAGTTAAAAACGGATAC
>SLJN01000371.1 GCA_007135115.1 Balneolales bacterium | reverse complement strand
GTCCCAACCCAGTAGCCGCCCGATCGGAGGGATAATCAGACAAGCCAGCAGCAGCACAATCCAGGACGTCAAGATCGGATAGAGCATGGTCAGTTCCGCTTCTATTTGCGGAATATAGATCAGCGCCAGGGCGGGCAGGGAGATGTAAATAACAAAGTTATTGAGGGCCAAAGGGGTGTTTTCAGGGAATTCTTTGATCCGGCTGAGCAGAATTCCGAGAATCAGGCACACAACAACCAGCAGGATGTTGGTCATATCAATTCAGGTTACAGATCACAAGGCCGAAGATAGAGTTTTAAACATTGATCTTCACGGGTTTAAATGGATTTATGATTGTTTTATATAGCCTTGTTATGGTAAGAATCAAAATTTATCACCATATTCGCACTGTTATGAAATTGATGATGTTGAACCAAAAATACGTATCATGAATAATTGGAATACAATAGTGGCTATACTGGCAATAGCGGTATTTGTCAGCGGCTGTGGCGAGAACGGAGAAGAAGAGCTTTCCACATTTGAAGCTTACTGGGCAAATCTTCAGGAGCACTGTGGTGAGGCGTTCGGTGGTGAAATTCTGCAACGTCCCGATAACGACCCGTACTTTACCGGGGATGATGAACTGGTCGTTCACTTTCGCGAGTGCGGCGAAGATGAAATGAAAATCCCGTTTCATGTTGATGATGACCGATCCCGCACCTGGGTGCTGATGAAGTCGGAGGATGAAATCGAACTTCGGCACGATCACCGGCATGAAGACGGCACCGAAGAGGATAATACCTGGTACGGCGGATACACGCTTGAACCGGTCTCGGAAACCGTGCAGGAGTTTATGCGTAGTGATAATCCCGACTCAGGCTGGCGCATCGTAATTGAACCCGGCGAAAAGTACGAATACGGCACGATTCACGAAGGAGAATGGAGTTATCACCTCACTTTTGATCTCACCGAACCGGTAGAAACACCGCCAGCGCCATGGGGGCATGAGTAGAGTAGGTGGTATAAAATTCTAAAACGATTACGAATCTTTGCGAGCTTTGCGTGAAAAAGGTGGGGTTCACGCAAAGTTCGCTAAGGTTTCACGCAAAGACCCCAAAGATGAAAAATGAGGAAAACTGATGAATACCTTAAACTTCAATAAATCCTTTGTGCTCTTTGCGTACCCTTCTTGGCGCCCTTTGCGTGAAACAGTTAGACTCTAATCATAGAGAAAATGCAACTACCTGCTGGATTCTTTCTGAAAGGGCAATTGGTACATCTTATCGCTCCGATCGTTTTACTCGGAGCTGTTTATACCGGTTCGGAGTATTTTACCGGTGGTGGCGAATGGCTTGGGCTTTCTGTCGCAGGGTGGTTTTGGCTGACGATTACTGTTGGCATTCTTCATCAGGTTGTTACCTGGCTCGGGTGGCGGTCTCAGCTTCAGTGGGGCCTGTTTACACGCTGGTTCGGTGATCGGGATTTGTTGGTATGGGGGATTTTGTTTTTGCCCCTTCTGGCTGCCCGTCCACTGACGCTCATCGGGCTCGGAGTAGCTGATTTCAATTCACTGCCGATTGCTGCGGAGCTGTCCATAGCTCTTGGCGCTTTAGTTTTGGTACCCGGCGCTTATACGCTTTTCTCAACAGCCCGTTATTTCGGCATTACAAGAGCCATGGGCGGAGATCACTTCCGCCGGAAATACCGGGAAATGCCACTTGTGAGCCAAGGTGCATTCTCCTGGAGCGGCAATGCCATGTACGTCTATGGTTTTTTGACCCTGTGGGCTATTGCACTGCTTACTAACTCATTAGCTGCCGTAGTTGCAGCTGCATTTCATCACCTCTATGTCTGGGTGCATTACTATTGCACCGAAAAACCGGATATGGAGTTGTTGTATAAGTAGTTGGGTTTGTTTTTCTAAGTTATCATATCAAATAACTGGTTTTAGAAAACACGCCGAAATTTGTAAATAACCTTAGTGAGCTGAATGGGTTCACGCAAAGGTCGCGAAGGTTTCACGTAAAGACCGCAAAGATCAGAATGAGGAAAGCTGATCAATATCTTAAATTTCAATCAATCCTTTGCGCTCTTAGCGTGCCCCTCTTAGCGATCTTTGCGTGAAACAATTAGATTGAGGGATAAGGGATTAAAGTTAGTAAACCATTCCATTATGAAAAAAGCTATACTTTTCACCATAATGTTGTTGCTTGGGTACCTTTCCGGTTGTTCGAACCCGGTTGGTCCCGAAGATGATGCCATATGGTATACCAAGATATCCTTTGTAATAGATGAACCGAGCCATGTGGAGCTTTGGGTTGAGAATGCCTATCAAACGAAAGTAAAATCGCTTGTTGATGAGAAGCGGGAAGCGGGAAGTTACGGTATTGAATTTAAGATGGTTGATTCAGATGGTAACAGGCTTCCCGACGGGATCTATACCTATCATCTAATAACAGATTATGATTCTGTTGCCCGAAGTTTTGTTTTTAAAAAAGAATCGGGAGTAGATTATGGAGAATAAGAGACCTTCCGGCGTTGTTTTTTCAATAATTCTGTTGATGCTTTTCGGCCAGGGAGTCGTGGAGGCTCAATCTGACATTCAATTCTCTGCTTTTCCCGGTTATCATCTTATCAATTCGGATAAAATCTCAGCCGATTCCGGTGTTTCACAAACGGATTGGATTTTTGGCGGGAGTTTAGCGGCCCGGTTCCGGGCAAATGATATTCCGTTTGAATATGCGATAGGCTATTCTCAAGGCACATCAACCATACTTGAAACAAGCCATGGATTCGATCCAATGATAAGTCACTCTGTTGATTTACGATATCGAACGATACCACAGGAACTCTTTTGGGTTACCTCACTATCTGAAAGAATTGAACTTTTAACGGGAGTAAATATTACAGCTCAGGATCGAACATTCAAGTACTCATTCCCGGAAGTAGATGACGACCGATTGTTTAACTTAGGCCTTGGACTCTCAGGTAAGCTTCATATGGTTCTGAGCGAATTCGGCTCCGGAAATGGCTACACTTTTCTTAACCTGTCCGCCAGATGGACCGAGTTTATCTATCACGATGCCCAAGGCCGGTCTCTTGATGATTTTGAGATGAGACATTTGGTTGTTAGTCCACAGTTCGGGGTTTCTTATCAGTTTTAAATGGTGACTCGGACTCCTGCATTATTCATCTAAATCTCCTCAGCCAAAACCAACTCCCCCTTATTAAAAATCCCCAGCGCGCGGCCTTTTAGCTCCCGGTCAAGATAAGGGGAATTTCTGGAGCGCGATCGTACCTGGTCAGCGGTAAATGTCCATTTAGCATCCGGATCGAAAATGGTGAGTTGGGCTTGGCTGCCTTCCTTAAAATCGGGAACCGGCAGATTGAGGATGGTTCTTGGAGCCGTGATCATTCTTTCGAGAACATCATCCAATGACATGTGTCCGGCATGTAATAAACGCATACAGCTTATGGCAAAAGCGGTTTCCAGTCCGATGATGCCGTTGGGAGCGTAGATGAATTCAGCTTCTTTTTCATCCACCGAGTGGGGGGCGTGGTCGGTGCAAATTACGTCGATGGTGCTGTCGCGCAGACCTTCAATCATAGCTTCCACATCTTCAGCGGTTCGCAGAGGGGGATGCATTTTAAAGTTGGTATCAAAACCGGTGCGCTCGATTTCTTCGTCGGTGAGGTCAAAATGATGCGGACAAACTTCAGTTGTTACGCGAATGCCTTTCTTTTTGCCTTCCCGGACCAGCTCCACACCTTTTGCCGTGCTGATGTGGGCAACGTGAATATGTCCGCCGGTAAGTTCGGCCAGCATGATATCCCGGGCGATCATAACCTCCTCCGCAATGCCGGGAGATCCCTGCAAGCCGAGTCGCGTTGAGACCCGTCCCTCGTTCATATGCCCCGGACGTGATAGCGCCAGATCTTCTTCGTGGTTGATGACCGGCATATTCCACATCGAAGAATACTCCAGAGCAATGCGCATCAGGCGGGAATCGAAAACGGGGTCGCCGTCATCGCTGAATGCCACGGCACCGCCTTCTTTCATATCTGCCATTTCGGCGAGTTGCTTGCCTTTGCGGTCAATTGAAACACAGCCGATAGGGTGGACCCTGACCGGCTGCATTTCCCCCTTTTTCCGGATGTATTCGATCACATCTCTGCTGGAAGCGGCCGGACTGGTGTTCGGCATGCAGGCCACATCCGTGAATCCGCCGAAGGCTGCCGCTTTGCTTCCGGTTTCTATGGTTTCCTTATGCTCAAAGCCGGGCTCTCTGAAATGCACATGCATATCCATCCATCCGGCTGAGACATACGCCCCGCCAAAGTCACTGGAATGAGTGGCATCCTCATTGATGGACGCAGCCGCTTTTGTGATTTTCCCATCGGTGATCAGAATATCTACCTTGTCAGGAAGGTCCTTGGTTCCCGGCCCGGCCGGTTTGAGGTTTTTGAGCAAATACGATTCAGCCATAAGTGTGATAACGAGTTATCCAAGAGGCGGTTGATGTTTGATTTCCGGCAAATATAGGGGGGATGGAGTTCCGAAAAAACAAATCATAAGCACCAAATTTCAAATAAATTCCAATGTCTAATATCCAATAACCGAAACCGGCCAATAGCAACCGTTTAGAATTTCGAAAATTGAATATTGGAGCTTATTTGTTATTTGCGATTTGATCATTGACATTTATCCTCCCTTTGCGCCCGTTGCGTCTTTGCGGTTTAATCCCGTTTAACCACAGTGCACAGAGAAACACTGAGGGCAATAAGGGAATCAACTGCAATATTCCATTACCCCATCAATCCAAAATTCCAATAATCCACTATTCCAATATTCCATCCCTTCACATCCGCCACACTTCCATCTTTGCGAGAACTCTCCAAACTTCGGATTTCGAATTATTCCCCTGTATATTCCAACCATATGGAATTCAAAAATACCTCAATTCTTGCCATTGAAACAGCCACTCCGGTTTGCAGCGTAGCTTTGCGAACATCAGACGGTCGTATTGTTTCCCGCCGAACGACAGGAACCGGCAGACACGCAGAGCAATTGATGCCCTTTATTCAACAGTTATTTGATGAGGCCGGCATTACCGTTAAAGATCTCGGAGCCGTGGTGGTCAGCTCAGGTCCGGGTTCGTTTACCGGACTCCGAGTAGCTTCAAGTTCACTTCGGGGATTGCTTTTTGCGACCGGCATACCGGTGATAGCCTGCAATACCCTGGCCGGTATGGCGCAGTTCGGTTTTGAGCAGCATCCGGATCACCCCACCATTCATACCGTAGTCGACGCCCGAAGGCAGCACCTGTATTATCAACCGTTTTACCTGAAAAGCGGAATACCGCATCCTGTTCGGTCGATGGAAATTACTCCGTTAGATCAGTTTGCTGATCTTATCAAACCGGGAGAGCTGCTCGCAGGCACCGGAGCCGAACGCCTGCCGGATGAGGTGAAGTCGAGCATTCAAGTCATCGGAACCGAAGCGATTCACGCAGAATCTTTTTTGAAAATGGCTCAAACCTGGGCTGAACTTGATTGCCCCGAAAGTGAACTCATTAAAAGTGTTGCCATAGAAGAATATCAGCCCGCTTATTATTCTGATGGTCCGCCGCCGCCAAAAACTAAACATGGGTAAATTAGCGAGGTCTTTACATCTAAAATCTGCAATCACCAATCTGATATCTGCTATCTGTTCAATCTGGCGGGATGATGACGTTGGGCACCAACAGATATCCATAGAAAACATCTCAATAATTCAGACAGATAGCAGATTGACGATTTGTGATTGCAGATGTTTTGAACACAAAACCCCATGGCATATTTCCTTAAAATGAATAACTTTACTCCGCAGTCAGTTAAGTATTGTTAACAAATTAGTATCATTAAGTTCCCGGCAGCACGTTTTGATAGGCTCGACTGTCGAAGTTTTCTCGCAAACATTAAGTAATCAGACGGAAACATATTATTTATGAGCTGGTTTAAGCGTAAAGGATCAAACATACAAACCGACACCCCCAAAGAAATGCCGGAAGGGATTTGGGTTAAAGTTCCCAAAACCGGTGAAGCTGTACATCGCCGGGAATTGGAAGACAACAACTGGGTGGACGCAACCAGCGGCTATCATTTCCCTATTGGCAGTAAAGAGTATTTTTCTATTCTGTTTGATCACAACGAGTACACCGAGATCGCTCAGAATATAAAGCCTACTGATCCCCTTGAGTTTGAGGATCGCAAAAAGTACGCAACCCGACTGCAGGAAATGCAGAAAAAATCCGGACTGGATGAGGCGGCGCGTGTAGCTACCGGTCAGGTTAAAGGCGTGGATATGGTGATCGGCTGTATGGATTTTCGATTCATCGGTGGGAGTATGGGCTCGGTTGTAGGTGAGCGCTTGGCGCGTGCTATTGATTATGCCAGAGAAAACCAGCGTCCACTGATGATCATATCTCAATCCGGTGGTGCTCGTATGATGGAAAGCGTACTGAGTCTGATGCAGATGGCAAAAACATCATCCAAACTGGCCTTGTTAAACGAAGCCGGAGTTCCGTATATATCTTTGATGACCAATCCGACAACCGGCGGAGTAACGGCCAGCTATGCGATGTTGGGTGATTTTAATATCGCCGAGCCGGAGGCGTTGATCGGCTTTGCCGGACCTCGCGTAATCAGACAAACCATTGGTCGCGATCTGCCCGAAGGCTTTCAGACATCCGAATATTTGCTCGATCATGGGTTCCTCGATTTCATTGTTCCGAGAACCCGACTCAAAAGCAAGGTGGCTAAACTGGTGCGGCTGGTGCAGAATCAAAACGGATCTCAGAAAATTTAAACCATCCCTTTGATATCACATCATAAATCAAATCATGAGATTCGCTGATTACGCCAAGATGTATTTAAAAGCCGGAGATGGCGGAGCCGGCACCGTACATTTTCGAAGAGAAAAATTTGTTCCCAAAGGCGGCCCCGACGGAGGCGATGGCGGGAAAGGCGGGGATATCGTATTGCGTGGATCGACGAACATGAACACCCTGCTTGATTTGCGATACCGCAAATTTGTTAAGGCAGAAAAGGGAAAACCGGGAGAAAAAGGAGAAAAAACCGGTAAAAGCGGCGAATCCGTCATTTTTGATGTACCCCTTGGAACCGTTGCATTTGAAGCCGATACCCGCAAGCGAATCGGAGAGATTACCGAAGAAGGGCAAACGCTCATCCTGGCCAAAGGAGGCGAAGGGGGGAAAGGCAATGCACGGTTTAAGTCCCCGACCAATCAATCCCCAAGGCAGTCTGAGCCCGGAGAAGTAGGGAAAGAAGTCACCGTAGAAATTGAATTAAAATTAATGGCCGATGTGGGGTTAGTCGGATTCCCTAATGCGGGCAAAAGCACTTTACTATCGGCGGTATCAGCGGCTAAACCCAAAATTGCCGACTATCCTTTCACCACGATGGAACCCAATCTGGGAGTGGTCACTTTGCCTGACTACCGAAGCTTTGTAATGGCCGATATTCCCGGCATAATTGAAGAGGCTCATCAGGGGAAAGGACTTGGCATCAGGTTTTTGCGACACATTGAGCGGAACTCGGTGTTACTTTTTGTCATCCGCTGCGATGCCAATATTGAAGAAGAATATCAAATTCTGGTTGATGAACTTCGTGCCTACCGCGCGGATCTGCTCGAAAAACCAAGACTTGTGGCTGTTTCACAAATGGATTTGATTCAGGGGTTTCAGTTAGAAGAGGAGCCCGGGTTGGATGTGCCATGGATTGAAGTGAGTGCCGCCACGGGTCACAACATGGATACCTTAAAAGAGAGGCTCTGGGAGCTAATTAGTAATACAAAAGATGGAGCAACGTGAACGGGTTATTCTGGCGCTGACAAGCTTGCCTGGTGTTGGTGCGCAGAAAATCAGATTGTTATTGGGAGCCGTATACCGGCCGGAAGAAGTCTTTGAACTTTCTTATAAGGATTTAACCGATATTCCGGGTGTTGGTCCGCATTTGGCCAAGACCGTCACAAATTTCAAAGACTGGTCTGTTGTTGATAAACTCATAGATCAAGCCGAAAAATCGGGAGCTTCGCTGATATCCATCGAGATGGAGGCTTACCCGGAATTGCTTCGGCAGCTTCCGGAAGCACCATTGCTGTTATGGGTAAAGGGTCACGCTGAATCGTTGAAAACCAATGCTATCGCCGTTGTCGGAACGCGCAACCCTACCTCGTACGGGAAAAAGATGACGGCAAAGGTGGTTCCGGAAATGGTTGAAGCGGGGCTGACTATCACCAGCGGGTTGGCATACGGTATTGATACAGAGGCTCATCGGGTATGTGTGGACCGGGGAGGAACCACCGTTGCGGTTTTGGGATCCGGAATAGACCGGGTATACCCAAACTCCAACATCCCGTTGGCGCACCGGATTATTGATCATGGTGGAGCCGTGATTACTGAATTTCCGCCCGGCACCAAACCGGATGCCGGCAACTTCCCGGTTCGCAACAGGGTAGTGAGCGGTTTGAGTCTCGGGACACTGGTAGTTGAAAGTGATACCGAAGGCGGAAGCATGATCACTGCCGGGGTTTCGCTGGATCAAAGCCGTGAAGTATTTGCAATTCCGCATTCTCTCGATCAGCTCAAGGGGCAAGGAGGAAACAAGCTGATTAAAAACAGTCAGGCTAAACTGGTACAGCATTCAAGCGATATCCTGACCGAGTTGAATCGTTTTTACCGTGACCCATTCAGCGAAGCAGAAGCTCCACCTGCCGTCCAAAAAGCAAAGCCTGCCTGGCAGGAAATCGCCGATCTTGATGAACAGTCCAAATTGGTTTGTACACTACTAAGTGATGGCCCGTTGCATATTGACACACTATGTGAGCAAACCGGAGTACCGACCGATAAGCTACTGGTAAAACTACTTGAATTGGAGTTTGGCGGCTGTGTGCGACAAAACGCAGGCAAATACTTTGAATTGATGTAATGATTTGTCTGATTCGCTGGACATCAACAATCTAATATTTGTTAATCAAACAGGATGATGAAGTTGGGCACCATCAGAAATTCATAGTTATTATCTCAATAATTCAGAGAGATAGCAGATTAGTGATTTGTGATTTCAGATTGCAGATGTAAAATCGCCAATCACAAATCCTAAATCGTACGTCGTCAATCCGGAGGAAGGAGCAAGCATTAGCCAATGCTGCGGTTGATGGTGTAGGTGATTATCAACCAGGTCTGTTTCTTAGAGATTTACGACTGACGATATACGATTTGCGATGTAGACCAAAAGACAGCTGAAGCAATTCAAAATAATCAATCATTAATTCAACGCAGGCAGGCAGCAAATCTGCTGAAAAAATCGGTAGGTTTATCCATCAAAATATCTACAAAATGGTTACATTGTCGGTATGAATTTTGCCGGTACTCCACCGCTCATGTAATAAGAAAAGATCAATGTTTCGGGTACAGCATGCCATAATATCAGACGATGTCGCTCATGCACAATTTGCTTGCAATTTGCATTTGTGTAAAGGGGCGTGTTGTGTAGTTGGGGAAGCGGGAGCACCGGTGGAGCGAAATGAGGTATCAGCACTACGCCGGGCTTACGAGGCGGTCGAAGGAGAGTTGAGGCAGCGTGCCCGCGAAGAAGTCGAGGATAACGGGCTGATCAGGGGGAAAAAAGACGATCTCGAACTTGCCTGCACCGATGGCAGGGAATGTGTGTTTGTGACGTATGATCAAAATAATGTAGCCATTTGCGCCATTCAGAAAGCTCAAATGGAGGGCCGGTTAGATTGGCCCAAACCTGTAAGCTGCCATTTGTTTCCGCTTCGGATTACACGAATTGCGGGAACGGATTACATCAACTTTGAATACATACCGGAACTGTGCTCTGCGGGTTGTAAAACCGGGCAGGCTCAAGGAGTTTATCTGTCTGATTTTTCCGAACCGGCTTTGGTTCGCGCCTATGGCAGAAACTGGTACGAAGAGTTTAATCAAGCATGCAAAGCTTTGCGTGAAAAGGAGGTTTCAGAGGTATGATATCCCCTGGACAAAAATTAACACAGCGCCAATCACTTCAGCAGCGCCTGTCGCCGCAGCAAATTCAATATATCAAACTGCTGCAGTTGCCGACGGTTGCCCTTGAACAACGAATCAAAGAAGAGATGGAGGAAAATCCGGTACTCGATGAGCTGGAGGTTGATGAGTGGCAGGATGAAGAAACAACCGACTCCACCGATGACACTCCGGTAGATACCACTGAGGAGAGTGTTGATTCGGAGGAAGAAGACAGCGAAGTCGATCCGGTAGACAAAAACGAAGAGATCGACTGGGAGTCATTTATGGCTAATGATGAACCGGAAGGGTCTCACTTGACTTCCAACTATAATCCTGATGAAGAGGAGTGGCGCAATCTCCCGAAACCCTATAATGAAACACTGCTGGAAGCACTGGAAAACCAGATTGGCCTGCTTGATTTTAACGAACGTGAAGAGCTCATTGCCGACGAAATTATCGGCTCGCTTGATTCCGACGGGTATTTCCGCAGAGATTTAAACGCCGTTATTGATAGTATCGCCTTTAATGAAGGCATTCTCATCACCGATGAGGAAGCTGAGAAGGTACTCCTGGAAATTCAAAAACTCGATCCTCCCGGAATAGCCGCACGAGATTTACGTGAATGCCTGCTCAATCAGCTTGAAATGCTGGAGGATGATACACCTGGGCGGGAAACCGCTATAAAGACCTTAAGAGATCATTGGGAGCTGTTTGAGCGAAAGCACTACGATAAACTTCGTCGCCGGCTGGATGTCAGCGAAGAAGAGCTCAAAGAAGCCTTTGAGTGTCTTCGATATCTCGACCCCAAACCCGGAAGTGTCGATACTGTTCAGGACAGCCACAATTATGTAGTACCGGATTTTGTTGTTTACTACCAACCCGCCGTTGATGATGAGGGGAATGAAGATCCTGAGCAGGATGGCGAGTTCATCATCACGATGAACAATCGGAACGCACCGAAGTTACAGGTGTCGCCGAAATACAAGCAGATGTGGGATGAGCTGAATAAATCCAATGGAAAAAAAGCTCAGGCAGAAGCCAAAGAGACCAAAACCTTCATCAAAAACAAAATTGAATCGGCCCGGTGGTTTATTGAATGCATTCAGCAGCGCCAATACACGCTGATGAATGTGATGCAAACCATTGTAGCACTGCAGGAAGATTTCTTTAAGCACGGCGATGGGTTAAAGCCCATGATCCTCAAGGATGTGGCTGAACGCATCAACATGGATATTTCCACGGTATCCAGGGTGGTTAACGGCAAATATGTGCAGACGCCGTTCGGCGTATACGAGTTGAAATATTTCTTCAATGAGGGACTGGAAACCGAAAGCGGAGAAGAGGTTTCCAATCGTGAGGTTAAAAATCAACTTCAGGAGTTGATCGATCATGAAGACAAAAAACGCCCATTATCCGACCAGACCCTGGCAAAGAAAATGCAGGAGAAGGGCTTCATGATTGCCCGCCGAACGGTGAGTAAGTATCGCGAGCAGTTAAATATACCGGTAGCTCGGTTACGTAAGGAAATTTAAGGGAAGATAATCCTGCCGGAAATTTTCATGGTCAGATATTATTAACCGCGGATTTTATGTGGCGATAATTCAGTAGCTTACCCAACGTCATTCCGACTGATGTCGCGGTTAAACATGCCTTCCTGTGCACTTTGTTTACCCGCGACGGAATGGAGGAATCTAACCCGCTTCCTTTGACAAATTTTATTAACCGCGGATTATTACGGGTTGAACGCGGATTTTATGTGGATATAATTCAACAACATAGCCAGGGTTTCCCGGGTTTAATTGAAGAAATTTTTAATCTTCAATTTTTCAATTTTCTATTATACAAAAGTACAACGGTACGGGGATTATGATTTCACGATAACAAGTTAATCCCCGGTAAAACTTATGTTCAAGGCATCGTTGAAGCCAGCTCCCAGGCATTCACATAACCGTTGCCGGAAAGCACATACACATACAGCAGCACCAGCGCAACAACGTATAGTCCGATAGTCAACGGGTAGTAGTAAAAACGGATATAGATAAAGCGTGATGCATCAATCGAGGCAAGTAAATAGCTTCCGAATAATACAATCAGATATAAGACAATCAGGATGGATATGATCATGCCCGAAATACCTGCGGCAAGTAAGGCAATGAGGGTACTGATGATGATCAGGTTGAGGTGTTGGGGCCACAACAGAATCACAGAAATCTGGGTGATGGATTGCAAATGTCGGTGCGCCAGATAGATCCACAGGATAAAAAGGGTGTTTAGAATGAGCACGGTTGTCGTCGCAATGGTAAAGGTCATGACCGGTCCCGGCAGACTATCCAAAAACACAAGATTGTTGGTGAGCGCCTCACGCCCGAGATCCGACAGATGATGAAACAGCAGCCCATTCACAAAAATGCCGGCCAATAAGGCTTGTTGAAACAGGACAATTAAATTGGGAAATCCGATGCGAAGCCGCCGGTAGATGATATCCCCGACGAAAAAATTGTGGTTCAGGAAATAGCGGTTTAATGATTTTTGATAGGGCGGAACAAATACATAGTGAACGATAAAGGTTCCCCATAAAAGAAGCAGAATCAGAATCAACGTATTGGCCTGGAGGGGGTCGTCTTCTTCGGATGGATTGGGAAATACGGCATCGGGATTCGTTGCGTATTCGCGAATAACTTCAGCCGGCAGCGTATCGTCAGCTACGTTATATACAAACCATTCCCAATCAAATATAAACAAAAGCTCTTCGCCCTCAATTAAATCCATGATCTGCTGAAATTCGCGCAGATCAAACCGGTTCTCGGGCGGGCGATAGTATACCGCATTAAGGTTAGATAAGTCGTTTTTGTCTTCTAAAGCATCCACCGAGCGAACTTCCAGAATGTAGGAGTCGATAGCATCGGAAAGTGACTGAGGTGGGGCATAAGTGGAGATATACGTAAGTTCGTGAGCTTCCAGAAACGTATGGCGGTTCATCAAGTCTTCCAGGTGTTCACGAAATTGATCATCCTTAATGGCCCCGTGCCGGAATAGAGATATTAAAGCCAGGGTGCGATCATCATTAAACTTCGACCTGATTTCTTCGAACGCATGTTCTAATGCCCCATGGTTGTACCTGAGTCGATGCAGAGTAGGGAACTCAAAACCGGTATAGGCGATGTATTCAAAATCATACTCTTCCAGAATCTGAAGTTGATCTTCCGGAAAATGATAATCGATCATCAGAGTTTGAACATCTAAATCTCGTATGACCGAAATATCGGTATGAACATCCTCGTAATCGGTCCTTGGATGATAGTGTACACCGAATTTTTGTTGGGCAGTGGCATCTTGCCACAACACACCTACCAGCACTATGAGAAATGCTGTAACCCGGAATTTTATATCAAATTGATTCAGCCGATGAGTGAACTGATTATGATATAATGACAAGCTTACATCCTCTGCACTTTGGATTCTTTACTTAGTTTCATCCACCGGTAATTCCCGTGTTTCCTTAAAACTGGAAAGCACGATATTCGATTTCGTCTTACTGACCCCATCCCATGATTGAATGTGTGAAAGAAGCTTTTCAAAGCTTTCGGTATTTCGGGTCCGGATTTTCAAAATGTGCGATCCGTCTCCGGTAATGGAGTGACATTCTAAAACTTCGGGGATATCTATAACCTTCTCTACAAATGGCTGATAATTTTGTGAGCCATCTACTTCCACAAAAATAAAAGCTGTTATATCGTAATCAAATTCTTTGGCATTCAGTACGGCGTAGTAACCCTCAATGAGGTTACGCTCCTCCAGTTTACGCATCCGCTCGGAAACTGATGGAACCGATAAGTTGACTCGCTCTGCAAGTTTATTACGTTGGGTACGCCCCTCTTTTTGCAGATGTTCCAATATGGTTACATCGGTTTTATCCAATTGATGTTTCATAGGTTTGAAGTCCAAAGTTTGAATTACAATTTCACTAAACAGCGGGATTAACTTAAATTTTTTAGGTAAATAATCCCAAATTTATTTTCACCCTGATACATTTTAATGCAACAAATTTTGCATTCGATTGCCGGCGGGAAACATCCGGCGTATCCAGAGAAATGAGATTGGTCACTTCATTGAGTAGGTTAGGGGTTATAAGTGGATGCATCAGGAGGCCTGACCTCTGATGGGTGGCGAATAAATAGCCACCTTCCAATGAATTTGGGTTGTTGGATTACTGCAACGGCAATTCTTACCTTAGTTACCACCACATTGGCAACATAACTACTACGTTTCCAACCCGAATAGAATTTTTTTAATCCAAAAATATTTAACACCCATTAGTATTTACCATGCTTGATATCAAACGTATCAGGGAGCAGCCCGACCTTGTAAAAAAAGCGATGCAAAATAAAGGGGAAGCCGACACTTCCGTAGTGGATACCCTATTGGATCTTGATGAAAAATGGCGACAGTCCGTCAAAAAAGCCGATGAACTTCGTAACGAGAGTAAACAAACGGCCAGGCAAATTGGTGAACTGAAGAAGGCCGGAGAGCATGACAAGGCGCAGAAAGTGATGGATGAAACTGCGCGGATGAAGCAGGAGCTTAAAGAACTTGAACAAACCGAGCGATCTCTGCTGCAAGAGCGTGATGAATATTTGCTGCAGGTTCCCAATATCGCTGATGAATCCGTACCGGTAGGCCACTCGGAAGATGAGAATGAAGTCGTGCATACTTGGGGCGAGGTTTCTGATATTAGCACCGGTAAGCCTCACTGGGAGCTTGATATCGAAGGAGGCCGGCTGGATTTCGAGCGAGGAGCCAAAGTCACCGCATCCGGATTTCCTTTTTATGTGGGCAAAATAGCCCGACTTCAGCGCACTCTGATCAATTATTTTATTGATGTAGCTGCTCAAAAAGGATATCAGGAATTACAGGTGCCCTTTCTGGTGAATGAAGATTCGGCCAGAGGAACCGGTCAGATTCCCGATAAAGAGGATATGATGTACGAAGTTCAGCGAGATGGGTTTTATGCCATACCCACTTCGGAAGTTCCGGTGACCAATTTTCACAGAGATGAAATCCTCAAAAAAGAGGAATTGCCCGTAAAATACGTCTGCCACAGCCCTTGTTGGCGACGAGAGGCCGGAAGCTACGGAAAAGATGTAAAGGGATTAAACCGGCTGCACCAGTTTGATAAAGTGGAATTGGTTAAAATGGTGCCTCCGGAGACATCCTACGACGAACTCGAGTCTCTGAGGCAAGATGCCGAGTATCTTCTGGAGCAACTAAAGCTGCCCTACCGTACCTTATTGATGTGCACCGGAGATATGGGATTCACACAATCCAAAAAATACGATATGGAAGTGTGGAGTCCGGCACAACAGCGCTGGCTGGAAGTGAGCTCATGCTCAAATTTCGAAGATTATCAGGCGCGCAGAATGAAACTCCGCTATAAAAATGACGAGGGCAAAACCACATTTTTGCACACCCTTAACGGATCCGGCCTTGCCCTGCCGAGGGTGATGGCAGCGTTGCTGGAGCACTATCAGACCGAAGACGGGCGAATTAAAGTGCCTGATGTACTTCAGGAGCGAATGGGTAGCGAGTATTTGTAGAATAAAGCATTAAAAAGCCTTCCAGACCTTTGCGATCTGGAAGGCTTTCTTTAGTGTCTTAATCAACCTATGGAGCCAAGTACCAAATTACCATAATCCCTGAGTTGCCTAAATTACCATTTTGAACGGGCCTACCAGGTCTTTGGGACCTGGTAGGTGGGTTGGGTAAGTCGTTGGTAATTTAAACCATCTCCTTCATCGTGGAGCCGATAACAGCAGGGTTTTCGCATACGCGGATACCGGCGGCATTGAGAGCTTTCATTTTCTCATCAGCCGTTCCTTTACCGCCTGAAACAATAGCTCCTGCGTGACCCATTCTGCGACCCGGAGGTGCGGTTCTGCCGGCGATGAACGCAACTACAGGCTTGTTCACATGCTCCTTAATATATTCAGCAGCTTCTTCTTCAGCAGTACCGCCGATTTCACCGATCAAAATGATCGCTTCGGTCTCGGGATCATCCTGGAAAAGTTTAACCGCATCGGTGTGAGTCGTGCCGATGACCGGGTCACCGCCAATTCCAATAGCTGTGCTTTGTCCGAGACCGGCCTTAGTTAACTGGTCCACGGCCTCATAGGTCAATGTTCCGGATCTGGATATCACACCAACCGGTCCTTTACTGAAAACCATACCCGGCATAATTCCGACTTTGGCCTCATCCGGAGTGATGATGCCGGGGCAGTTGGGTCCGATTACAGTAGCCCCGTGGCGGTCGGCAACACTTTTGGCCACGACCATATCCTTGACCGGAATCCCCTCCGAAATACAAACGATGGTTTTGATACCAGCGAAAACGGACTCCGTGATCGCATCACCGGCAAAAGCCGGGGGAACAAAAATGATGGAGGTATTGGCACCTTCTTCTTTTACGGCATCAGCGACGGTATTGAATACCGGTCGGTCGAGATGGGTGGTGCCACCTTTGCCGGGAGTAACCCCTCCAACGACATTTGTGCCGTATTCAATCATTTGTTCGGCATGAAAGCTACCTTCTTTTCCGGTAAAACCCTGTACCACCACGCGGGTGTCCTTATTTACCAGTACACTCATGAATACTTATCCTTTCGATTAGAAAATACATTTTGAGCAGAAAATCGCTGGAATATATCGACCTTAGCGGTGAGTTGCCAATGTGATCTGTATCAGATAAAGAGTTTGGGTAATCAAATAAATCACTACCGATTTAAGCATTTGGTGAAATCCAAAATAGCCTGCCCCGGAACAGTGTTTGCCTCAATTTTTACGTGTTGGATTGGTTAACCCTCGATAGTAATTTACACCCGATTAACTCATCAAATTTTTTACACAAACTCAGGTTAATCCACTATGAAATCGGTTTTCCCTCATATTTTGTTGATGCTGCTGTTGGTAGCCTGTGATCTGACGGATACGGAAGATGCCAATGGCGACTATAAAATGGAAATTTTTCAGGGGGATGAACCTCATGTGGTAGCCGGGAGTGCTGTTCGACCGGAACCGGGTGTTTCAGTCACCCGCGATGGTGAGCCTGTGAGCGGAGAGACGGTGAGGTTCGAGGTCGAAGGCGATCATGGAATGATATTGGAAGATCAGGCAACCACCAATCACAACGGCCGGGCTTTTTTTGATTGGTTCATGGAGCCGGATTATCTTGAGGAACATCGGGTAACGGCTTCGTATAACAGCCAGACTTCTGAGTTTTCAGCAACGCCGGTGCGCCCTGATCCGGATAGTTCTTATTTCGGGCGCAGTCAATATATCGAATATCAACCGGGTACATCTCCGATCATTCTTGCGACTTCTCACGGCGGAGATCTTGAGCCGGATGAAATCCCCGATCGAACCTGGGGCGTTAAGGTTCGAGACCTGAATACCCGCGAGCTTACACTCAAAATTGCAGATGAAATCGAAGACCAAACCGGCGACCGTCCCCATGTAGTGATTACGCATCTGAGAAGAACAAAGCTGGATGCCAACCGGGAAATTGAAGAGGCGGCACAGGAGAATCCCCATGCTGAACGCGCCTGGAAAGAATATCATCGCTGGACTGAAACCGCGAAAGCTATAGTAACGGAGGATTTTGGAAGCGGATTTTACGTGGATGTTCACGGTCACGGTCATTCCATCCAGCGGCTTGAGTTGGGCTATTTACTGCGCTCGGATGATCTGAATCAATCCGATAGTGAATTGGATGATGCCGGATTAGCGTCATCAAGCAGTATCCGCAACTTGAGTGAAGAAGTGGAGGTATCGTTATCTGAGCTGTTGCGGGGTGAGTACAGTCTCGGCGAAATCATGGAAAGGGAAGGGTATCCGTCCGTGCCCTCGGCTTCTGATCCGGGGCCTGGTGACAATCCGTTTTTCTCAGGGGGATACAGCACCGTCCACCATGGCTCGCGGGATGGCGGCACCATTGACGGAGTTCAACTGGAGGCCAATTTTGATGATGTTCGCGATACGGAAGAAAACCGGCAGGAGTTTGCGGAGTCTTTTAGTCGCGGGTTGATTCAGTTTCTTAACAGATATGCCGCCATGGATTTATAACATCAAAAAGTTTAGCAACTTACCTGTTTCATCTTAGAGCTTGTTCAATTAAGTGCCCCGATTCCGGCAATTTCTTAAGGCACTTCTAAGTGTTCTTACAGACAGGAATCTATGAATCACTGAAACGATTTTTAACCTCAGGATTTTTCTTGTACACCACCAATCAAACTGATAGATTCCGTCTCGTTGGTTGGAAGGAGCACAATTCCAACCGCGAAAGTTCTACAGTTATTATAATCACCAAAATTGATCTGAAGATTTTAAGTATTTATGGCAGAACGACAGTATTGGCTTGTGAAGGCCGAACCGGATGATTTCACCATGGAAGAGTTGATCGCACGCGAAAGTAAAAAAGTTCGCTGGGAAGGTATTCGTAATTATCAGGCGCGCAATTTTATGCGGGATTCCATGAAAATCGGCGACGGTGTATTTTTCTATCAATCCCGCACCAACCCGCTGGGTATATTAGGCACGATGGAAGTGGCAAGTGAGCCGTATCCGGATCCTTCACAATATGACCCTAATTCTAAATATTTTGATGAGAAGGCCACCGAGGATAACCCGCGCTGGTTCAACGTTGATTTCAAGTACGTTCAGAAGTTTGATGAAGTGGTATCTCGGGACCGGATGAAGGAGGCGGCAGGCCTTGAGGATATGAAAGTACTACAAAAAGGCATGCGATTATCGATTATGCCGGTTACCGAGCAGGAATGGAAAATCGTCCATGAACTCGCCGGTGCGGACTTAAAGTAAAGCTACCGTTTTTGGCTAAGAAATATAACCTCAACGGTAAATTCGTATATTGGTATTGGATAATACAACTGTCGCAGTTGATTAAGCCATGACTGTACTCCTGATAGAATATCTTCGGTTAAATAAATTGAAAATTAAAGATTTAAGATTTTTTAGATGGCAGGCAAGTTTCTTGAACAAGCGAATCTTCAATGTTTAATCTGTAATTTTCAATATATCGAAAACGGGATTAAACCTATCACATATTTCAAAATGCCTAACTGCGACAATTGAGTTGAATAATACCATCAGTTGTACCATAATAAACCTTCCCTAGTTATGCCCGGATTTGAATTTGAAGAAACCGCAGCGACACCTTCTGATAGCTCTATGGTAATTTCCTCGCGCGGAGTTTTGCCGGTGCAACAACTGCGATGGCTGGTGCAAAATGGTATGATAAAGGGGCAAAAAGACGCTCCGGTTCAGGAGGACCAATTCCAGCCCAATTCACTGGATTTACGCCTGGGTCCGCAAGCCTATCGGGTGCGGTGTAGTTTTCTGCCCGAAAATGAATCAGTAAGTCAAAAACTGGAGAAACTGACCCAGCATTCGTTCTCCATTGAGGAAGGTGCGGTGCTGGAACCCAACTGCACTTACATCATCCCGTTGATGGAAGAGTTGGATTTGCCGGATACCGTTGCGCGTCCCGGTACAAAACCGGGCGGTGACAGGCCAACCGTTTTTGCCGATGAACACTTAACGGCCAAGGCCAATCCCAAAAGTTCAACCGGCCGGCTGGATATCTTCACCCGGGTCATCACCGACTACTCACATCGATTTGAAGAAATTCCTGCCGGATATAAGGGAAGGCTCTATCTGGAAGTGGTGCCAAAATCGTTTTCCATCAGAGTTATAACCGGTCAGCGCCTAAATCAGCTGCGAATTCGCCACGGGCAAGCCTACCTTTCGGATCAGGATATCATGATGGCTCACAAACAACACCCCGTTTTGATGGACGATCAGGGGAAAGCGCTCGACATCGACCAGCTCAAGCTTAGTAACGGGTTGTTCATGAGCGTGAGCCTGAAGCCGGGGCCCGATAACATTATCGGTTACAAAGCCCGCAAGCACCGTGATGTGATCGATCTGGAAAAAATAGATCATTACAAAATATCGCAGTTCTGGGAGCCGATCTATGCGGATCAGGAAGACTATCTGATTCTGGAGCCGGAAGCTTTTTATATTTTTGCCTCCCGCGAGCTGTGCCGGATACCGGACCACCTTGCCGCCGAAATGGTACCCTACGACACCGGATCCGGCGAGCTTCGAACCCATTACGCTGGCTTTTTTGACAGTGGCTTCGGCAATGACTCTGAAAAACCCGGTGCCCGAGCGGTTCTGGAAGTGCGTTCTCATGATGTTCCTTTTTTGGTGGAAGACGGACAGACGTTTTTCCGTATGATATTCGAACCCAATACGGATCTGCCGGACTTCGTTTACGGGAAGGCCATAAAAAGCAATTATCAGAGCCAGGGCCTGAAGTTAAGTAAGCATTTCAAAAACGAGTAAGATGAAGAAGACGGTCACGCGATGTGTCTGTCACAAGCGGAAGTTCAGCGAGTTAAAGCAGATCGCATTTGTTAAGAAGATCAAAAGTGTGGAAGGTTTTCAGCAGCTTAGACTTGCCGGGTGTGGCTGTGGTATTTGTCGTCCGTATATTTCAAAAATGTTGCGCACCGGTGAGACGGCGTTCGTACCGGGAGATGTTGAAGCCGAAGATCAAGAATCATGAATGTGTTCTATCTTCCCGCTGAGCAAATTTTCGGTGAAGTGGGAGAGCTTCCCGAAGATGAAGCTCGACATGCCATTCAGGTTTTGCGGTATCGGGAAGGTGATGAAATTCGCTGTATTGACGGACAAGGTGGCTGTTATGAGGGAGTGGTCAGCAGGGCAGCAAAAAAACAGTTACAACTGAAAATTACAGCCCAAACGACCGAAGAGCCTGTGCAGCACCCGGTGACCCTTGCAATGGGATATATTCGGCAAAAACAAAGGCTGGAATTTGCTGTGGAAAAAATGGTAGAGCTGGGCGTTGATCACATATCCATTTTTCACGGAGATCACAGCGAGCCGGGAAAAGTTCGAAATGATCGTATGGAAGGCGTCATCAAAGCTGCTTCCAAACAATCCGGTCGGTCCCGTTTCCCCTCATTTGCATCGTTCAATTCTCTGGATGATTTCTTGTCTGCATCCGATTCTGAACGGTTAATTGCTGCTCATGAGAAAGTATCGGACGAGAAGAAACAAGATAAATTTGAGCGTGAACAAAGTTTGTCAGCAGTGGTGGGACCTGAAGGAGGCCTTTCGGATCGTGAGGTGGATTTGATCAAAGAAAATCAGGGAGAACTTATTTCACTGGGAGAACGAAGGCTAAGAGCTGAAACAGCAGTTATCGCCTTGGCGGTGTTGTTGAAGTAGAGATTTTATAATCTTCAAATAAAAAAGCCGCTTCAGGCAAGACCCCCAAAGCGGCTTTTAAAATCTTCAAATGTGAATGCTACTCAACTGCAGCGGTGAGCGCATAAACGTCATCCCAGAGGCTCTTGGCAACTTCCACCGTTTTATCCCAACCGGTGTTGAGCACGATGAAACGCTCCTGCATGCCCCAAATATTTCGGGCAAGTTCAGATTTTACAAAAACTTCTGAGCGCTCCATTGACCGGTTATAGTCTTCGGTGCTGATGTAGAGTTTGTTATCCTCAAGTTCGGGTTCATCCCGGTCATCATCGATCACCATTCCACGATCTTCGAGCATAGCTTTGAGCGTTTCGCGGTCATCTTCGTCCCAGGTAAATTCGCTGAGGAATTTGTCAAAATCATCGCCGTAATTATCCCGGAACTCCGGGCCTTTATTGTCGATGTAGTCCCGGACAAATTCAGCATGAACAAAGGTACGGTTCATCAGAATGCTGAGTTTGTCGAAATCCGGTTGAATGATGTGATCAGGTATAATACCACCACCGCCGTAAACGGTTCGCCCGGATTTGGTTTCATACTTCAGTGAATCCGGAATATTATCAATGAACTTCTCAACATCCCCGGTTACATCGTGGCTTCGCTCCATCAACTCATAGGCGTAAGCTTCCCGACCATCTTTATAGGGCCGCTGAATCAGCCTGCCTGAAGGAGTGAAGTAGCGTGAAATAGTGACCCGGATATTGCTGTTGTCGTCCATTTCAAACTGCTGTTGAACCAGTCCCTTTCCGAAACTGCGGCTACCCACGATCAGCCCGCGGTCGTGATCCTGAATCGCACCGCTGACAATCTCACTTCCGGAAGCCGAGCCTCCGTCCACAAGAACAATGACCGGCATATCTTTATAGTTTCCATCGGCCCGTGATCGATAATCTGAAGTAAATTGTGCATGCCTGCTCTTCGTGGAAACCAATTCGGTATTTCGTGGGAAGAATTCGTTTGCTATACGGATAGCCTGCTCCAGGTAACCGCCCGGATTGCCGCGCATATCCAGAATGATACGTTCCATTCCCTCATCTTCCATCTTGCGCATGCCATCCATAAACTCTTCGTGTGTGGTGGCGGCAAATCGGTTAATTTTTATGTAACCGGTTTTGTCATCAAGCATGTGAGAAGAATCTACTGTGTAGATGGGAATCTCATCCCGCTCGATATCAAAATCCAAGATCCCGTCGGTAAAAGGTCGCTTAATTCTTACTTTTACACTGGTTCCTTTTTCACCACGCAATCGGTCCTGAACATCCTGCTCCGAAAACCCGACCGCATTTTCTCCTTCGATTTCCACGATACGATCTCCGGATTGGATTCCGAGTTTTTCACTTGGGCCGCCGGATATCGCTGAAATCACACGGATGGTGTCTTCAATAATCTGAAACTGAACGCCTATGCCCTGAAACTTTCCATCAAACTCGGCCTGGATTTGTTCGCTTTGTTGAGCTTCAATGTAGATGGAGTGTGGATCAAGATCTCTGAATAAGCCTTTTACGGCATATTCGGTAAGTCTTTTGAGGTCCTCCTCTTCGGAATTGTTTTTCACAAACTGATAAGCCTCTTCGAACTTACTCACCGACTCGTTCAATGAAGAGATGCGTAAATCCGAGAAAGTGGTATCAAGAGGGGAGCCGCTTAAACTCATCGTTGTGTCCGATAAATTCGCGGCCATATTCCGAATGGCATTCTTAAACAGCTCGGTTTCATCTACTTCGTCAACATAGTTTTCCACTATTTTTTGGTTGACGTCCATAAATTTTTTGATGTTCTGCTTGTCTTCGTCATAACTCATGAACAAGCTTTCAACACCACTGAACCAAAGAGCTGCGAGAATGACAAGGGTAGCGATGTTCGGAGCGAGAAATCTTTTCAAGGACATATCAATGTGCGTTCTGATGGAATTAATTCTTACGTGCTAAAAAAGCGCTAACTACAAATCAACGGTGTATTAACCATGTTGTTTTTTAAACGGATGATCAAACCAAATTAACATAAGTTACTGCGCAGAAAAGATGCTGCGAAGCAACAGTATAAGCAAGGAAGTACCAAACTTGAGTGCACCCTGCTGTTAATTGTGGCAACAGCAAGGAATCTATTTGATCCCCATTAAAATGACAACCGGGATAACGCGAAAGTCAGCTTTTTTAATTCCGAGGATGAAAAGTCATGTCAGAGAATGTACTGACTCAGATCCCGGTTCGTGATCAAACCGTCAAGTCGCTTGTTAACATATTCTTTGTCAATGGTGAGATTGCCTTCTTTGATGTCATCCGGGATGGTGTAAAGCAGCTCTTCCAACACTGTAGACAGAATGGTATGAAGGCGGCGTGCACCAATATTTTCAACTGATGAGTTGATTTCAGCAGCGACCCGTGCGATCTCCTTTAGTGCATCATCGGTGAATTCCATGTCGATGCCTTCGGATTTGATCATCGCCTGATATTGTTTGGTCAGAGCATTGCGCGGACGCGTAAGGATGTTGTAAAAATCCTCTTCGGTCAGCGAATCCATTTCAACACGTATCGGGAAACGCCCCTGAAGTTCGGGGATCAGATCCGATGGTTTGGCTGTATGGAAAGCGCCGGATGCAATGAACAGAATGTGATCTGTTTTGATCATCCCGTGCTTGGTGGAGACGTTGCTTCCTTCAACGATGGGGAGCATATCCCGCTGAACGCCTTGTCTGCTGACATCCGGTCCTCCGGATTGTCCCTGCTTGCCGGTGCCGCCGGCCACTTTATCAATTTCATCAATAAAGACAATACCGGATGATTGCACCCGCTCAATCGCCTCAGCTACAGCTGCTTCGTGATCGATCAATTTTTCGGCCTCTTCTGCAAGTAAGTACTCCCGGGCTTCACTGATTTTCATCTCCCGTTTCTTCGTTTTCTTTGGAGACAAATTACCCAGCATATCCTGCAGGTTAATCCCCATTTCTTCCATACCTGCCGGACCAAAAATCTGCATGGATTTTGTGCCGGAAGCCTGAACGTCAATTTCTACTTTGCGATCCTCAAGTTCTCCGTTGCGCAGTTTCTGACGGAATTTTTCACGGGTCCGCTCATTTAATTCTTCCGTAGATGCGTTTTCAGGATCAAAATCTTCGTCAGCCTGAAAACCGGGCTGGGAGGGGCTTTTCTTTGATTTTTTCTTAACAGGCGGGATCAGAAGGTCTAAGATGCGTTCTTCAACCTGTTCCTCAGCTTTGGGCTTTACGCGTTCCTGCATCTCTGCTTTTACCATGCTTACGGCGATCTCGGTCAGATCCCGGATCATCGACTCCACGTCACGGCCAACATAGCCGACTTCCGTAAATTTCGATGCTTCAACTTTGATAAACGGCGCCTTGGCAAGTTTGGCAAGGCGACGAGCGATTTCGGTTTTACCGACACCGGTCGGGCCGATCAGAATAATATTATTCGGCAGGATTTCATCCCGGATGGCAGCATCGGAATTCAAACGGCGCCACCGGTTACGGAGTGCAATGGAAACCGATTTCTTAGCTTCTTTTTGCCCGATGATATAAGTGTCCAGCTCATCGACAATTTGTCGAGGAGTCAGGTTTACTTCAAATTCTTTTTCTTTATTCGGATTACTCAAGGTCCAGAATAGTTAAATTGTGATTGGTGTAAATACAGATATCGGCAGCCTGAGTCAGGGATTCTTCGACCAGTTGACGGGCTGATAAATCCTGTGTGTACTTTTTCAGTGATCGTGCTGATGCAAGTGCGAAAGAACCGCCGCTACCGATAGCCAGGATATTGTCATCCGGTTCGATGACATCACCTTGACCGCTGACCAGCAGCAGGTTATTCTTATCCATTACCACCAGCATCGCCTCCAGTCTGCGGAGCATGCGGTCTCCCCGCCACTCCTTCGCCAGCTCAACTGCGGAACGCTGCAAACTTCCGTTATATTGATGGAGTTTTTCCTCAAATTTTTCAAACAGCGTAAACGAATCGGCCGTAGAGCCGGCAAACCCGGCCAGCACTTGCTCATTGTAAAGTTTGCGAACTTTTTGGACGGTAGATTTTATCACTGTTTTATCAAGGGTTGCCTGCCCGTCACTGCCAATGGCGGCTTTCCCTTCGTGGATCACCCCAACGACGGTGGTGCCCTTCATGGTTTCAGTCATAGATTAATGGTATTCTTAAATTCAATGTTATGCGGTAACAAGATTGCGGGAGGATTTATTTTTTCAACATGTGATCGGATTTGCCCTGATTTTGATCCTGTGATGATCCCTTTTTGCCGGATGATGAGCTATCTCCGGATTTTTGATTTTTGGGATTACCTGAACCCGATTCCTCTTGTTTTTGCTTATAATATTTTGAGCTCACCTTGCCTTTTCTCGGAGTTTGTTTACGCTCGCGCTGATCACCTTTAGAAGATGATTCGGTTTCCTTTTCACCCGATGACTTTTTGCTCTGCCTGTTGTCGGGTCGGCTTGAACGGCCACCGCCTTTGCCTGATTTTGCAGGTTTGCTACCCGAGCTTTCTTTTTTACCGCGCCCGCCTTTGGAATCTGATTTTCGATGGTACACGTCCAGCTGCTGACCGTCTTTGGGCTTAGCTTGCTGATCGGTGGTTTTAAGAGCCTCTTCAATGGGCTCATCCATGATCACAGCTTCGGTGATGTCAATATCCGATCCGATGAGTGTGAATTTATAATCGTTCATCGAAACCGTATCATCTTTGGCAACCGAGATGTACATCTTGTAGGAAAACATCCACTTCCAGCGCTTGCTGATCAGCCCGGATGTAAGGTAGGAGTACAGATACGGGTTAACCGTCAACTCCACTTTGCGGTAATTGTAAGAGTAGCGGAACTTCGTGAGCCATCCCTCGATATCTGCGATGATGGTATTTTGTGTTACCACATTGCCGGAGCCACCGCACATCGGGCAAACTTTGGAAACAGATTTAACTACACTCGGCCTGATGCGCTGCCGGGTGATCTGCATCAACCCGAAATCGCTCATGGGGAGCACATTCGTTTTAGCCCGGTCCTTTTTAAACTCCCGCTTTATTTCGTCGTAGATTTTCTTGCGATTGGTTTCCTCTCGCTGATCGATAAAATCCACGACAATAATACCACCGATATCGCGCAGCCGCAGCTGTTTGGCAATCTCACGAGCCGCTTCGAGATTGGTTTTGAGGGAATTTTCTTCCTGAGCCTTTTTGGCGGCGTATTTCCCGGAGTTTACGTCAACGACATACATCGCCTCGGTCTGCTCGAATATCAAATAACCTCCGCTGGGCATCTTCACCCGCGGGCTAAATACCGAGTCTACATCTTTGGAGATGTTCATGAAATCGAAGACATGCTCCGAGCCCTTGTACTGCTCAATCCGGTTAAGCATGTTCGGGGCCACCCGGGAAATGTAGTTTTTGATCGACTTGTAAGTTTTGGGATCATCAACCAATACCCGGTCATATTCTTTGGCAAACAGATCCCGAACCAGACTGGCTGTCATATCCAGGTCTCGGTGCAGCAGTTCGGGAGGCTTGGCATCTTTGATCTTATCAGAGATGTTTTTCCACTTTTCGAGTACATCTTTGAGATCTTCCTGAATGGCCTCTTCGTTTTGTTTCTCTGCGACGGTACGAACAATGACGCCAAATCCATCCGGCAGCATATTGGAAACAATACTACGCAGTCTGCGCCGCTCTTTGTAGCTGCGTATTCTTTTGGAAACGGCTACATAATCGCCCATCGGCATGAGGACCAAAAAGCGGCCGGCAATAGAAATGTCGGTAGATATGCGTGGCCCTTTGGAACCAATCGGCTCTTTAACTATCTGAACGAGAAGTTTTTGTTTCGGCGCTAAAAGAGAACCCAGCCGGTCTTGTTCGCTTGTGGCAGAAAGCTCTTTATTATCGGCGCTTTGAGGCTTTTCAATTTGAGCGTTTTTTGGAAAAGCATCTTTACCGTTAAGCCATTCAATGTAGTTGGCCTGATGTTCGCCTATGTCGGAGAAGTGTAAGAATGCATCTTTTTGTCCCCCCACGTCAATAAAAGCAGCACGAATGCCGCCCATAACTTTGTGTACCTCAGCGAGGTAGATATCACCTACCGTACGCTGGTTTTCAGGGGATTCTATGAAAAGCTGGGCTAATTCACCATTCTCTATAAGCGCGGTTCGAATCTGCTGACCTGCAGCATGAACAATTATTTGATTTTTCATCTTTATCCAAGATTGAGAAACTGTGTTGTGTTTGTTGGTAGCTAACACGTAGCCCAATCTTCGCGCTTGGTAATTCTAAAATGTCGTTTTTAAAGTTATATGCGATGGTCGCCTCGCCGCTATGGTAAGTAAAAGATGGAGCCATTTCGGGCTGAGAAAACTGAAAATTCTGAAACTGCGGTTGACGTCGCAATATTTCTATGTAGCGATAGAAGAAAAATGGAATCACTAATAAAACGTATAATCCAGTCGCGAATATTGGGATCATAGTAGTTGTTAAACTTGCACCGGGTGAGGTGTCGTATCAAACCGGGTGCTTTGAAAAAAAACGTTATCAATTGCAATATACAAACCCCATCAGGCAATTGAAACTGACAGCATAGGTTAAATCAACATTTGGGGAGAAGGCCCGGACCATCTGCAATCTGCTTTCTGCAATCAACAATCTGATATCTGTTTGAACAGGCGGGATGATGAGGTTGAGCAAGACTGGGAAACCTTAGCACTTATCACGATAATTCAGAGAGATAGCAGATTGGTGATTTGTGATTGCAGATTGCAGAAGTTGAACTCACACATCGCAAATCGTACGTCGTATGTCGTCAATCGTAAATCTGTTTGAACAGGCGGGATGATCAGTATGGGCAAGGCTGGGAAACCTTAGCAATCATCACAGTAATTCAGAGAGATAGCAGATTGACGATTTGTGATTTTTGATTGCAGATGTTTGGTTTTGCTTTTCTAATATGCAGTTTCAGCCACAGCCCTTGAGATCTGTGCACCGGCATTGTTTAGTTTTTCCTCCAGGTTTTCGTAGCCTCGGTCGAGGTGATAAACACGCAAGACGTCGGTGGTGCCTTTGGCTGCCATAGCGGCCATGACCAGGCTTACGCTGGCGCGAAGATCCGTACTCATCACGGAGGCTGCTTTCAGTTGGGTCGGGCCGGTAACTCTGGCGATATTTCCTTTGATTTCCATGTTAGCACCGAGCCGGTTGAGTTCCGGCACATAACTGAATCGGTCCGGATATATGGTATCTTCGATCAGACAGGTCC